>NZ_CP040840.1:2495000-2552500 GCF_006874765.1 Leptospira weilii | reverse complement strand
CGAAAGTGATTTTTCCATTTTCTAAAAATATTTACGGTAAACTTTTTGGAGATAAAGGTTATATCAGTCAATCTTTGTTTGTAAGCGCCTAATGAACCCCATCTTTCACTATCGTAAAAAATCTGCTAAACTTCTTTTGATGAAAAAAACGACTATCGACTGGCCAAAAGAGTTTGAGGCATTTTCCAAAAGCGGGCTTTCCCAGCCTCAGTATTGTAAAGAAAGGCGACTCAAATACACAACGTTCCGCTACCATTGGGAGAGACGATTAAAAAAACAGGACAAAGACGGCTTTGTGGAAGTTCCTAATTCAGTAGTAAACGTTAGCTCTGCTTTCGGACCTGAATTTTTAATCTTTAAAATAGATTCATCAGGCAAGGCACATCTCGCAATCAATCTTCAACTTGGTTTAAAGCAATGGAGCTAAATCCTGGCAATAGAAAAGTGTATTTGCGACCTGGAGTCACGGATTTAAGAAAGTCGATCAATACACTTGCGATGATCGTAGAAGGTAAAATGAAGAAAGATCCGTATGAAGAAAGCCTATTTTTATTCTGCAATCGCAAGAAAGACAAATTAAAAATGCTCTACTGGGACAGGAGTGGATTTTGTCTTTGGCAGAAGAGATTGGAGGAAAGTAAATTTCCTTGGCCGAATACGGAGGAAGAAGTTCAAAAGATTCCTGTGGAAAGATTAGATTGGCTATTGAACGGAATCGATTTCTTTAAAGAGCACAAGAAATTAAAATACAAAAAAGTAAGCTGAAAGGATTGACTCATATCGGAATCATACGAAAAGTGAGACACCATGTCTTTCGATATGAACTCACTTCCGGATGATGTAGAAGAGCTAAAAAGAATCATTATATTCGAGAAGAATAAAATACTGGAATACCAGGAACAACTACAGCTTCAAAGACAGAAGGAAGTCGAATACCGGGAAGAGCTGCGACTCCAAAAGCTAAAAGAATCCGAACATCTTGAACAAATCGAGAGATTGAAGATCCAGTTATTCGGCAGAAAGACGGAGAAATGGAGTCAGATCGAAAAAGACCAAGGGCTTCTATTTAACGAAATAGAAAGTTCCTTGCGGGAAGATTCTCCCGAACCGGAAGAAAAGAGTCTTTTCACACCTGTCAAAAGCCACACGAGAAAGAAGCCTGAAAGAAAACCGTTCCCTGAATATCTTCCTCGAATTACAATGTTACACGACATTCCCGAATCTGAGAAAATTTGTTCTTGCGGACACGAACTGACTCGCATTGGAGAAGAGAAATCCGAAAAGTTAGATATTATTCCCGCAAAAGTTCAAGTCGAAGTTCATATTCGTCCCAAGTATGCTTGCAAACATTGCGAAGGAACTTCGGATGAATCTCTTCCGGTTGTCAGGATTGCTCCGGTTCCTGCTCAGATTGCAGAGAAGAGTATGCTTTCTTCCGGATTCTTAGCTTACACACTCACTCAGAAATTTGCGGATGCCCTTCCGTTTTACAGACAAGTTGGAATTCTCCAAAGATCGGGAGTGGATATATCAAGAAGCACTCTTTCCAATACTGTGATTCAAGTTTTTGAAAAAATTTCTCCGATGATTGAGGATGTGAGAAAAGAACTTTTCAAATCGAAGTATTTACAAATTGATGAGACGGTTCTTCAAGTGTTAAACGAAGAAGAAAAACCTAATACATCCAAATCGTATATGTGGGTGATTCGAGGGTTTATTACTGATCCCTATAAAAAATGGTACCTAAATACCAGCTTGTCTCCAATAACTATCGAAACTGATTGTATTTGATTTCAATATTCCTAAAGTAGATTTAGTTCTTTGAATCAATTGGCTAAGATTCTCCGGACAAAAATTAGCCATATAGTTTTTCTTCCAACGACATCAGATATATTCTTGCGGATTTAATTCCGGAGCATAAGGAGGCAAAAATTCCACTCGAAGCCTTTTCTCATTCTCTTTTAAAAATTCATTCATTGCTTTGCTTTTATGGGCAGATAGATTATCCCAGACTATTAAAATCTTTTTGCGATTTTCCTTTAGAAGTATCTTTAAAAAATAAATAAGATCCCGGCTTTTAACAGAGCCTCTTATGATCTGGAAGTAAAAATCTTTTTTAGAAATAGCGCCTATTACTGATAACTTTTTCCAAGACATCTTGTGACGAAGAATCGGTGTCTTTCCGATTAAGCTCCAAGTTTTTACCGTATATGGATTCTGGCTGATTCCGCTTTCATCTAAAAATATGACCTTAAACCCTTCATTCTCTGCTTTTTTTTTATACCGGGCCAAGTTTTCGTTTTCCAAGTTTCAATTGCATTTTCATCTCTTTCCAACGCTCTTTTTTTAGGTTTTTGATACGAAAACCCTAATTGATGCAAGAGAGTTCCCACATAATCTTGATGATACGTTACTCCGAATTTTTTTCGTATGATTTCCGATACGCGATACGTTGACCAAAGTTCATTCGGATAACCGTTACTTATCGGACCTTTCAAGATGATTCTTTTTAATTCTTTCTTCTCTGAAATGCTCAATTTGGTCGGTCGACCTCGTTGGCCATTCCATTTTACTCCTTCGATTCCTTCCGATTCATATTTATCTCGCCAACGCATTACCGATTGTTTACGTACGCCAAGCTTTTTTGATACTCCGTAGCACGTGTAGCCCTTTTTCAAGAGAGCAAATTCACTTCAACCTACGTTTTTCCAAACGTTTTAACTTTTCCCTTTCTAAGCTTTGCATTATGACAATGGGATATGATGGATATATTTTTGGTACTCTTTTTTGTAGGGATCAGTAATGCTCCGACACAATGGATTGTTAAAGAGATCGGTAAATTGTATGCAGTCGAGTCGAAGGCTAAGTTATCTTCGGAAGAGCATTTAAGTCTGAGACAATCGGAATCCAAGCCAATTGTTAACGTGATTCGTTCTTGGATGAACAAGCGGATCGTCGAGGTCGCTCCCAAATCTTCGATGGGGAAGGCTCTTTCGTATCTTGCCGGTCAATGGGAAAAGTTGATTTTGTTTTTAGATCATCCCGAGTTACAGTTGGATACGAATCTTGTCGAGAATGATATTCGTCCTTTTGTTGTCGGTAGAAAGAACGGGCTTTTCTCTGGTTGTCCAGAAGGGGCAACTGCGAGTGCGGGCTTTTATTCTCTGATTCAGTGTGCGAAGCTCGCAGGTTTCGATCCATATGCGTTTTTGCGGGAGCTTTTTAAATCTTGGGAAACGCACCCGAGAACTCTTGCTTGCAAGGATTTACCTCAATTCAGAGAGACTGGGCTTCATTAGGCGCTTACATTTGTTTGAAAGTCTTTATGAAAAGGGAATTCAACTCATTACAAAATTAAAAAAGAATATGAAAAATAAATTAATGCCCTTAGTTGATAAAATCCTTCTAAGAAAAAGAGCTATCATTGAATCCGTAAATGATGAACTCAAAAATATCTGTCAGATTCAACATACTAGACATCGAAGCTTTTTCAATTGGGCCGTTAATTTATTAAGCGGGTTAGTTGCATATTCCTTTTTTCCAAAAAAACCTTCTTTGAATTTGAAATCCAAAGATAATTTACAACTTTTAATCTCTAATTAGACCGAACTCACGTTAGTTACGTTTCTTTTTGTAAAGCTTGTATTGAGTATGATGTGTAAAGGATGTATTATGCCGCACATGAACATTTGTTCATAATACGACATAATACCTATTATGGGAAGTTGAGGATATGTCTCCTAAATAACCCGTAATATATATTATGCCGTCATTTTATGTCCCAATTCAGAACAGGCATATCTAAATAATATAGTTTAGTGGTTATGCTCTGGTTGAATTGGCAACCTTGTTCTCTAATCGATCGAGTTCGTTTGCTACGAGTCGCCGAATTAGATCCTGAATTGAACCGGTTGAAAGGCTTCCGAACGCCGATTTCTCGGCTTTTTGAGCTAATCTTTCAAAACGATCCAAAGTGCGTTCATCTAATCTAACAGTAATTCCTTTGGTTGCCAACATGTATCACCTCCTTTTTCAATGGGTACAATTATTGATATTACTGATATTACGAAAGTCAACGAAAAAATTCTGTCTCATCGGGAAAAATGTCTCATATATTTTGGGCGACATATTCCCATTTTACATTTAAAACGTATTTCCTATTCTATTTCGGGATACTGAAAAATGGACTGTGAAACGGGTAAATCACACGTTTCACGGGGAAGGAGATGAGAAACACTCTACGAGTAGACATATTCCCAAATTAGGAATTAAATACTTGTTCGAGAACCTTGTTCATATATTTAACCCCACGTAAGCCGCCCGCCCAAAACGAGAATCAAAACAATACAGATAACAAACACAACAACCGGCGTGATATGGTCATACGCCTTTTCCAAACAGAACTGAGTTGCCCTTTGTTCGATCCAATCAAACGGCCATACCCCGAGTTCCCCGTTTAACGACTCAGAATGTATATTAGAATGATTGCAATTACAGCCCATACCCACAAACCTCCATCGAAGATTTTTTCAGAGAACGAAAGCCCTTTGCTCCAGTTTCGAATTTGAAAATGCGGCGGGTCTGATTGTTTCCAATCGATACCCCACTCAATATCCGGATGACGTACTAGAACGGATTCAATTGATTTTCGGTCCTTTTCCGCGCTAAAACCGTTGATATCCAACGCACGACCGAATTGGTGCGCGGAACTTCCAGGCGCGGCCGCCGGACAAGAACCGGTTCCTGTCTTGCAGGCCGCATAAAGTTTCGCTTGCCTTGCCCACGACCGGCGGGACTCGAAAACATAAACGCCGGGAAGCGTCCGTTTCAAATCCTGGAAAAACGAAACGAGACGCGGATCCACAGATTCGAGAGAGGAAATGACGGCCACTACTTCCGACCCATGATATCATTACCGAAAATTTTCCAACCGGCATAGATACAGAGAATAATAATCAGAATTGTCTTAACATCCTGAAAATTCTTTTCCAGCCATTCGACTAACGACGTAGGTAACGGAGCGGACGGACCACCGGAATCAAAATCATATGTTTTAATTACAGTATTGAAATTTGGAATATTCGAATTTTCTTGTGAAAAGATTTTGTTAAAAACCGGAATCTGAGGATCAGTTGAATAAATATTTGCAATGTTTGTTTCTCGATAGGTCGAACCGTTTTGAACACGAAACCCGATCCTACGCTTTTCCGAATCTTCAAAGAATCCGTTATATAACCGTAGAGAATCCGGAATATTCACAGTGCCAGAATAACCGGAGAAATCAATCGCATGATATACAATCCCCTTAGGTGTATATTTGAAATCGAATAAGTCTGAATATTCGGGCATCGACATATTTTATTTTTTTCTTACCGTTTCCGCTTTTTTAAAAACTTAGGACCGTATACGATACCGAGAACGATCGCGATAACAATAATAACCGCGTTGTTGTTCTCATCCTTTTTCTCCGGCTCTATTTTCCCGGAATTTGTAATTGTAGTAGATGGAGGTTTTGGATCCGTTCCACCCACGGGAGGTTTCGGAGTGGGACCGGGTCCAGGAGTCGGTTGCGAAACTGATCCGGTAACCGCGCTTGCAATCGCAAACCGACCGGCGTTGAGTCTCTGAAAGTCTTGCACAAATCTTCCAATCGATTCTTGCGCTTTGCCCTGGTTTTCGGGTAAAATAAAACTCATCCGTTTGACGTCGGGGTTGTGTAGAAAGTTGGAATAACCGGAAGGTTTTCCAACAACCAAGTTCCCGCTTCCAGTTTGTTTGTAGTAGAGATAATAACGTTGTGCCATTATTTAAAAACTCCTAAAACTAATAAAATAATCAAAATCGCTAATATGATATATGCAATTGGAACCGGATCTTTATTTTTTTCAATGTCCGGCGGCGGAACCGGATCCTTGTTTTTTTCAATGTTCGAAAATGGATTATCAAACAAATCATACGTTCCCAAAATACTCATGTTGAGAGTGATAGATTCAGAAACCAAACGTTCTACCTGTGTTTTTAATTCTTGTATGTCCGGAACAAAATACAGTCCGCGAACTGCTGTCGGATGACCCGGCGGATTGTATCCCTGCCAGTAGTCGTTTAAACCATAGGCCTCGAATTTATCTAATAGAGCATTCTCCTTTTCGATTGTCCAATTGTTCAATCGAAACAAAAATACTTTCGTGCTGGACGTAGGATCAGGCATTTCCCATTCCTCCAAGATTGAATTTTAAAAAATCCGGGACCAGGGACGTGAAGGAATTAAATTTCCAAACGAGAAACGTAATCGCGCCCAAAACGAAAAGACAAACAAACAGCCATTTATTGAAAATCCACTCTCTCCAACGATCCGCAAGCGCGGACTCCGAAACCCCTTTGTCTAAAAGTTCTTTCGTTTTAGAAAGAGTATTTTTAATAAACTCCATATCCTTTTTTGGAATATCGTTAGACGCGAATACGATTTGTTCCATCCGGTCCAAGTCGGTTTTGTTTTTCTCCACCTGCTCGGAGTAAGACGCGCACGAAACAAAGGAGAGTATTAATAAAATTGAAATTATATATTTCATTTTCTTTTCCTCACATTGACAGACTTAGAATCGGAACGAGAGAGAAGTTTTCGAACCGACATTTCAAACTCTTTTAGATGTTTTCCACGAAACGACAAAACGAGATAGACACCGTTGTTTGTCTGAACGTCCTCGATGACCTCGAAAATAGAATTCGCAGAATACGGATTTACGACTAACGTATTCGTAAAATCGAATTCGATTTGACGGTTCTCGGTGGAAACCTCTCGAACAGACGAAACGATCGTTTGTAACAACTCACCCAGACCGTCTTCTACCCGCGTTCTCATATACGGAGGGAAACGCAAATTCGCCCCCTTCTCCGTGAAATTGAAATCCAGTGACATAGAAAAAAGACCCCGGATTAGATCAACCTGGTGGAACTGAGGCCCAGGTTCGATGATCACCTCCGGGGATTTTTTGAGTGATAGCGTGTGCAAGATTTCTGAAATTAATTCCGGATTTTTAAACCACAAAAACCCAACACCCGCAAGGAGTAGAAACGAAAAAAATGAAAATAGAACGAGAAGGACTCTGAAAATGGAACCCTCATTAATAAACTTAATCATTTCTAAATATACGGTTTCCATAATGTTATCCTACCGAAACCCGTTGGTATTTCATTTTTCCGGGGATCCCAAACGCGTTTAGAATTTCCCGTTTCGGTTTAATTCCAATAGGCGCAACAGAAACGTGAACCCAGGTAACTCCTGTCGCAGTCCCTTCGTTGATGAGTTGATGAAATGGCAATTTCAACCTCACAATTATTTTCACAAGGTCCAGAGTGCTCATTCCCACAACACAAATGTCCGCGGCTTCGCCTGCCATGTGCTGGGACGTTACACTTCCCTTGACTTTTCTGTTCACGGCCGGGGAACGATAACCGGAATTGATCCCGACCGGGCACCCGATTGTCTCACGCAAAGGCTCGAGGATTGTTTCACAAAGTCGTTTTAAATTTGCGATTTGTTTTTCGTCGGGAACGTTTGGAAGACCCGTCTGAGTAACCGTTAATTCGGCTAACGTAAAGTTTTTAGAAAGGTTCATAGCACTCTCACTTTGTATTTTACTGCAACCCAGGCGGGGGCCACTTCATCCCCACTTCGAGGGCTTCCGGTTCCGTCGGATACGGGGGAACCCGTATACAGAATTGTAGCCGCGCTTGGCCCGCCGGAATCCCCATATCGTCCGCCCTGGTTGTAAGTTCCACCGGCAATATCCCCGGCATACTGTTGGTGACGGTGCGGAATTTGCCTGTCTTGACCCGCAAACCCAACCGATCCACCGTCGTAGTATGCGCCTGTCGTTTTCGTTCTACTTCCGTGAACCCCCGCACCCCTGGGAAAGATTCCTCGACGATCGGGAACGTTAAACGTGCTGACTCCGTTTCCAAAACCATATTCCACATTTGTAATCAGTTCCCCGGTTTGAGAGGACGTTAGATTTACTACCCCACCCGTAGGATTTAGAGAGATTTGAAAATCGTTTGCGGTAGGGTTACGAACATAATAATTTGTGAGTGCGGTGATTCCGCCGCCCGTGAATGAAAATTTAATTAACTGCCCTTCTGCAAGACCGTGCGCCGTGACATTAACTCTGTCTGTTAACGGTGCGATACTCGTAACCGTTCGATAGACCAAATTCCAAAGTGTTGCAAACGTAGAGCGAGAAATTTCCTGCCAATTCGTTTCTTTGAAATTAGAACTCGGTAGCTGATCGAACGGATCTTCTGTAATTCCACCCAGTGGAACCTGAAAACCACCACCGGCGGCCGCGTTCCAAGCGACTTTCTCTGCATCCGTTACGAAACGGTGAGTCGTATCCTCTGTAACTTCCGTCGCGGTAATCGGAATAGACACATTCCGTTTTTGTAATAATGAGGAGTCGATTTCCAATTTGGTATAATAGCGGGAATCATGATCGTGTGCGGAAGACGGAAAAGAAGCCGGTTTGTTTGCAATCGTATTCCAGTCGGAAACGGGTGGATTGTTCCACACAATTTTCTCTGCGTCTGTAACAAACTGATGCAACTCATCCGTTGTAATATCCTCTACAGGAATCGGAACGGATATATTCCGTTTCTGTAATAATGAGTTATCGGATTCCAACTTTGTATAGTAACGGGAATCGTGATCGTGATTAGACGACGGAAACGAAGTCGGTCTATTTTGGATATTACTCCAATCCGGATAGGTAGTTGTCAGCGGAATCCAGTTCGGTAAAAACGCAGGATCATCCCCCGCGAGAATAAACATCCCGGGACCGGGCAGATCCGTTCTCACCGCAATATCCCCGCGTTGTGCAATGAGGGACAACATCCCGGCTTGACTGTTCACAACAAACGTATCATTGATTGCGAGTGCAGGCAGATACTGAGTCGGCAGTTTTCCGGTTGCTGGATCGGCTGTAATTACGGATAATCCCGGATTTGTAAATAGGTCCGAAAGGACCAGGAACGTGTCCGGAAACTCATCCTCAATCTCCTCGCTATACATAATCCAGCCGAAGATTCCGTCATTTTCCAAAATCCAACCGGAACCGTTTTCAAAACGACCTGTCTCCACCTGAATCCAGGGCATATATTAATCTTCCTCGATGACTAAATTTAAGAGAGACGAAATAGAAACATTACTTTTGGTCTGAGACTTTGAAACGGGAGTCGGAGAAGACGCGTATGGGAATATTAGTAGATACTCATATTGTCTTGGAATTGGGATTTTGATTTGAGAATCCAGAGAGTCGATCATAGAGACCGAAAAAAACGGCTCTATGTTATCAAAAATACTTTTCACCCCGTTGTTTCGGGGAGCGAAAAGAAAATCATAGTTGGGACCAAAACTGGAAAACCGCAGACGGTTTGAAGCGATTTTGTCCGAGTTTTCCGTTTTGAACGAGAGAGTTTTCGCAGTTGCGAGGTTCGGAACCGATACACCGTCCAGGGTTACTAACGAGGAAAGAATTTCCGGATCTGAAAAGTTCTTTAGGATTCCGGATAACGTCGGATCGGAGGTCCCGAAAAAATTCAACCATTGAACCGGGATGTATGATTTACGAACATACGAATAGTTCTGAGACAGAGTCCACAGAATCGATTTGATTTTTTGTTTCTGAGTGGGTTTCAGTCTGATTGCAACAACTGTAAATTCCATATTCCCCGGCAAATTGTATGCCGATTTCGGAACGGAAGTTTCGAACAAAACTTCGTTAGTCTGCGGGTTTAGAATATTCTCCGCAGAAAACGCCAATTTTTTTGAGAACAAAACTTCCTGGCTCATACATAACCAACGTTAGACGTATTCACCCAGTAGGGACATACAAACGTCACCCGCGGAGAGCGGAACCGCTTTCGTTTTGACATGAAGTTCAATTTCAAGTGTGTCCCCGAGAAGGAACTCTACAGGAAAATCGAGTGTTTTGTCTTTGGTCCGATCACGACCGATGACTGAAATTTGAGTTTGTCCCGTTACGAGTTCCCCGTTTGCACCCGATCGTTTGATTTCGATCAAACAATCTTCTAAGCCCGTTTTGTAAACGAGTGCGATCGCCCGAATCTGAATCGATCTACTGCGATCGTTTTTGATTGATAGAACCTTCTGAGACTGACTATTCGCAGACAACGCGGAACACTCACTCGACAATACGATATCGTATTTTTGTCTGAAGGGTCTGACGACGCCGGTAGGTTTTGCTACCGGCTTGTTTGGCATCGTATTCACGTTATGCATCCGTTATCTCTCTGCTGTTCCCCGGGAAAAGCCTGCCTCTACTCCCAGATATGCGATGAGATAGTAACCGTCCGCGGAGTTAGGAATCGTTACACCGTCTGCGATTGTAAGTTCCAACTCCAGAGACTCGTTTGTTCTGACTGGGAGTGGTGATTCAAACGGAACGACTAACGCATCACTGCGTTTGATCCACGCAGAGTGAGACTTTCTCTGTGAACTCTGAATCGGTGGACGAATCAATCCGGTGCTTGCGGAACCAACGTCTGTGGTTCTAAAAATAAACGGCATCGGTTCGAGGATATTACGAAGCGCTTCTACGTGATTTATATCCCCACCGGTTTTTAACGTTACAGTGGCGGAATTTCGAATTCGTTCGATAACGTCTACCGCGCCCACAGTCGCTTCGTTGATCGAAATCATTCCCATATTCGGGCCAGCGACTCCGAAATAGAGAAGTGCCACCTTCCCGAAATTATTCGGAAGTGGGTTGGAACCAGGTTCGTAATTTTTAATCTCTCCCGGTAGGTTTTTAAAAAACGAATAGGAACGTTTCTGGTAATCAATCGGAATCGCGGACCCCAATGTTTTGTAGTAGAATTGAAGTTCAGGAGATACCTTTTTAACCTTGGATGTAGTCCCGTCCGGATTTTTTACTGTGGTGAATTTGCTGTGTATTCTGCGTGACATTGTGTTTTTTTTCCTTAAAAATTTAAAAAATGGTTTCGTGTGTTAGAGTAAAACCTCATCCCCGTAGAGAACTTCCTCACCGTGGATTTCGTCGTCCCCGAGAAGAACTTCGTCCCCATGAATCTCGTCTTCTCCATACAGGACTTCTTCCCCGTGAATTTGGTTTGCCATAGGGGCGGAAATCTCTATATACCCGTCTCCGTCGACCTGGGTCGCCGCGTCGACGAAACCTTTCAGTTCACTCATATTCTGAAAATCTAATTCTTGTCTGTCTCCGGCCAAACTCACTCCGAAGATTTTTTTCAAGATTTTCTTGTCTTCGGACTTTTCTTCATCCAACAGTTTCAGAATTCCGAATATTAACATAATCGCGGATCCGGTGATTGCAAAGGGTTTGTATTCCCGTTTTTTGATTGCCAATGCCGCTATGATTGCAACGAGTATGGGAACTACGATCGGCCGTAATTTTTTCTTTGTGTCCAGAGATTCCGGAACAAAGTTCTGTGCGAGATACGACCCCGCGAGTGTTGCAACCCCTATGACGACCCCTATGAGAGTTTTTTTATCGAATTCTTTTTGTAGATTGAATGCCATTTTGTTTTTCCTGGATTTTTTGTGAAACGAACTCTATCCGTAAATCTTACGATTCAGTTCGTTGTCCTTTTTCTTGCGAGTCTCGTAATTGGAAAGCTTCGTTTTGTTTTGTTTTTCAACTTCGGCTACTCTATCGAGATAACGCTGTTTTATCTCCGGGGAGGCCGACCGTTTTGGTTTTTTCGGTAGTTTTAGTTTTTTAGGTTTTTTTAATGCCATTGTTATTTCCCTTTTTTATTCATCATTACGAAAACCAGCGCACCGGCGGCAATTGCGCCACCGATATACATTAGGTTTTTATCATCTTTCTTTTCTGTGGATCCACCGCCCGAATCGGGGTCCATGTTCCGATTGGAATAACTGAGTTTGTAACCCCCTTCCGGAGTTTGTGCCAGTTTCGGATTAGAGAATGACGAGTTTGATACCGCTTTTTTAGGAACCGGCTTTTTTGCCACTGCCTTCGGTTGGGGTTTTAGTAGGGAGGCAAACGAGTTTAGTTTGTCCATAGAACGCGCGTGTTTGGCCGCCGTGTTTTGCTGTTGCATACTGTTAAACGAATTGAACAGTTGGCCCGCGGTTCCCGCCGCCATCATTGCCGTTGGTAAAAATCCGAGTTCTCCGTTTACTTCTTCTTCCATTGATTCATCCGTTGGAATTTCGTCCGGAACTTCCGAGTAGTTTTCTGCTTCTTCGGAATAACCGGGATCTTCGTAGTTTTGAGTTTCGTCTAACGACTCTTCTTCGGTTGGTTCAGTTTGTTCTTCGCCTTGGCCCTGCCCTTGTCCCATGGACTGGAGTAGTCCCATGCCGCCTTGTGCGACTTGGCCGACTATATCGCCCACGCCCTTCAGCCCTTTGCCAAGGCCTTTCCCTATGTCCTTAAACGCTTTTTGATGCGCCTTGGCATAATTTTTAACCCCTTTTTGAACTTCTTTTCCAACCTTTCCGATGCTCTTTCCAACGTTAGAAAATCCACGAGATAACCCCCGAGTGTTTAGTTTGAAGCCTCGAAGTGCCGGCATTTTGATTGCCGGTGCTTTGAATTTAAACGCCTTTAAAAGGGCACCCCAGGCACCGAGTTCGTCACCGGAAAGAGAAATCGGAATCGCGTCGTCGTGAACGAAGGTTCCGAAAAACTCGGAGTGCTTGGCGTCATCGAATCCGTTCAGTTGCGCTACTCTGGGAGAGTATCCGTCGATTCGTTCCACATACAAATCGCCGGACAGTTCTCCGTTCAATTCCGTTTTTGGAATATACTTTCCATATACCCGGGTAATTTGAAAATCTTCCGGTAATGTCGGGTCGCCTTCGAGTGTCAGTCGATTACTCATCTGTCAACAGAGTAATCTATTTCGCCCTCTAGTACAAGCTTCGAATTTTTAGGTTGGGGTTATATGTCTCAGACAAGTTCCACACAAGTTCTGTTTTTAGAATTTTTTTTGAAAATCAGTGAGGTAGAACTCACGTCGAAACATTTCTCCGTAGAGTTTTTGTCCGAATACGGATCGTTCCGGATACGTTGCGTCAGCCGGGATCCAATGTCCGTTTAACTGGATTTCGGGGTAGATATGATGAGGCCGGATTCCTTTTCCGCACACGACAGCGCGGCATGGAATTTTGTCGAGAATCGCTTTTGCTAAAATCGGAACTGTTTTGTCGTCACAGTCTCTAATCGGAAAATTTAAATCCTTTGTGTATTTAAAACGACTGACTGTTTCAAGGCCTATCGGGTCCGCGTGATACGGAAGTAATCGAACAACGTTATACAATTCGAATATACTTTTATTCGTATATTCTCCAAGATCTTCCGGATATTGATACGCAAGTCGGAACACATCCATTACCGTATCCTCATACGATTCCAGTTTGGTTAGGGTCGGTTTTAATCGTTCGAACTGTTCGGGATTTGCCGCTACGACGCGGATTAGTTCCCGAACGGCTGGATGATTTTTTTGAGGTAGATTTAGAAGTGATTTCATGGAAATAGGAAATCACATTTTGAGAAAAAAGTACAGAGACCGTTTAAATTTTTTTAAAACTTCGTTTGCTCTGTTTTTTATATTCTTTGTAGAGAAAATCCGGACAAACATCAAACCCATTTTCCCACTCGATTGAACCCGTCAGCGGGTCCACTTTTACAGAATCGAATTGGGAACGTTTTTTAAGTTCGGTTCCGATCGGGCCGAAAAGATTGTCAGAAAGATTAAACATAAAATCTTCCCCCGAATCAAATTTAACTCGAACGGATAGGGAATCAAATTCCGGTTTTACACTGATAATTTTTTTCATACTAATCTAACGGCTTTATTTTAACGAGCGCTTCCCTTTTGGTAGCACGATCCCAATTTTTTTGCAACGCTTTTCGATTTTTAAACATCCATTCCAAAACCAATTTTTTCGCAACCTTCGGTAAATGTCCCTCCATGACCTTTAAGTCATTGATTCCAATTACAGCGGAATGTTCGGCGTAATAGACGTGAATATGAGGAGGATTGTGGTCTAAGTAGTTTATGTATATTTTAATTCCATAGAATTCGCTGATTAAAGGCATTTTTCCATTCCGTTTTTGTTTTTAAGTTCCATACAATTCCCGAACAAGTTCCAGATATGTTCCGAACAAGTGCAATTTGAAAAGCGATATGTTCCGAATAAGTCTCGAACAAGTGCCGAATAAGTTCCATTTTTTAAAACGGGACCTCATTTTTTGGTTCCAAAGCTTTCGATTTTGATTTTTTCTCTAAAAATTCTTCTTTTAGTCTCTGGTATTTTTTGTTCCTTTTTTGTTTTTCGGTCCCTTCCGCTCTTAAATCTTCAGAATAATTGTCTCCATGCAGGTCAGCCATCAGCGAAAATGCTCCAGCAACTTGATTCCGTAACCAGTTGTCTATTTCTTCGAGTCCAGTCTCATGCTTCGGCAATCCGATCGTTTGGCCTTGTGAAGTTTTTAAAAACCCGGTCCACCATTTACAAGGAATCCAAAAATGTTTTTGTTTTTCGGATAAATAGTAATGCCCTAAACTATTTGTTTTCTGAACATACGTAGGTTCCAAAAACTTAATATAGTAATACGCGGTTTTAGGAAAACTCCTATCTTCAAACCTCGCACGTCGTGGATCCGGAAAACGTTCGTTCGTATTTAGAATTTCGCCGGTCTCCGGATTTACGTTCCATGTGGGATTACAATACTGATCGGCGGCCGGACCCATTAACTGAAATTCCAACCGATTCCAAATTGGCCACACACATTCCGGACCTACCTGTAATTTTTTGTCATAAATTCGGACGAATACGTTACTCTTTCTCATCGCTCCGATATACAACGTATATCCCATTTTTCCAAGCTTTGGATCGACAAATAGAGAACCCGATTCTATTCTATCGCCAATCGCCTCAAACTCGGTGTATCCTCGAAAACGCGTAAGGACTTCTTTTCGATCCAATTTTTCATAGATACGATCCAGATTTAAAAGACCCTCATAATCATCTTGGGCTAAATCAATCCGGGTAAATCTACCCTTTAACTGAATCGCCTCCTCAATCAATTTAGAAAGGCCGTCCGCGGAAAGTCCTAAATTAAAAAGGGCCTTCGACGACAAAGACACGTAAATTTTTTGACTCCGTCTATTCGGAGAGAACGCACCGAACACATCCCCGCTTGCCCGGAACGTGTGCGTATGGCCGGTCTTGTATCCTTTCTCTTCTACTTTTAATTCCCCAAACGTATTTTGGAGCCACGTCCAAGATACGTCCGAATATTCCACGGTAAATGAAAGCCAGTCCACAAACGGACGTTTTAAAAAATCAGGAACGGAAGTTTTAGAAATAACTTCATCCATTAGTTTCCCCTTTGTTTTTATTAAAATTAAGTTAGCGGGGGGGTATTACTCTCCCCCCTCCACCCCGGAAAAATCCGGGCACAAAAAAAACCGGAGGACGGTATTGTCCCCCGGTCTGCCTTTACGTGGGCCTTATTCCCTTAGCTTCCCAGCCATACAAATAAAGCCATTAATACGGAACCTCTTCTTGAGACGGTTTTTTCTCCATCGGTTCCGAATACGAAACGTTGTAGTCCCCAGGTGCGTCCGGGTCCGGAAACAACGCAAAATTCAGCTTGCCCTGTAGATGCAGGGGTGCCATTATCTCGCAAGAAAGATATTCTGTAGAGTTGTTCTTAGATGTCTTTTTCCAAGCGGCTCCCACCTGATTCCGTGCGTAGTAAACAAGGAAATCGGGTGCGGAGGCCTTGGCATCGGGCGCGTTTTTTTTAGAATTTTCTCTCACGTAAAATTCCATCTTAGGCGAAAACGGAAAACTGATTTCTAAGTTAAAAAATTTCACTCCCTCCTTTTTATCTACCCTCTCTTCCATACGTCCGACTGTTTTACTCATTGGATTTCACCTCAAAGTTTTTGCCCGCATGCTCAAACGCTTCTCGCAGCGTTTCCATCAAAGACAAAAAACTACCCTCATCCAAATAGATGAGGATCGAATTTTCGTCCCTCGGAATGTAAATTTCGTATTTTACCCCTTCCGTTTCCGTGATTCGTTTGATTGTCGTTTTTGTTGTTTCTAACATTTGTTTTTCCTTTTGGTATATTCTTTAATTTGAATGCTTCCCGACTACCGTCGGGGGATTTACAGGAATCCCACTCCAGGCAGTCCGATTTTTTCATGGATCGCTTTCCATTCCGGTCAATACGATTCCGGTGGAACTAACGTGCAGCAAAACACGGAATACAGTTCTCGTTGCCAGTCGAGTCCATCGTTTTTAGGCGTATACCGCACACGACGCAGACGCGTTTTCCGTGGATCGTAAACATAGGCCTTAGACACTGTTGCTCGGAACCACTCCAGAGTTTTCAACTGCCGTTTGGATTTGTTCCACCATTGCGGGACTAATGATCCTCATGGATGCAACATCCAAAACGACCACCGTTTTGTCCCGGAACACAATCGTTACCGATTCGATTTCGTTATTCATATTACTCCTTCTTCGCCTCACGTAGTGCCAGGTTGATTTGTTCTCGTTGCTCGGATGACAGATGTTTTGAAAACAACGGATACAATGTTTCTAGTACCGCAATCAATAGCGAATTGCTATATTCCAATTTCTTAATTCTTTCTTCCATTACTTACCTCGATTGATTATTTCCATGATGCTGTTTGTTGGGCCGCCGGTGGAAGGGCTTTGGTTCATGAGGCCGGACGCGAGTTGCATAATCTGAGCCATATCGATTCCGTTGGCGTTACCGGTCGGTATATTCGGAACTTCGATTCCGAGAGTTTTGCCGAGTAGAGATAATACGAGTGGATTTTCAAGGGCCTTAGTCAGATCAAAACCTTCAGTCTGAGAACCGTTTTTGAGTTCCCCTTTGACTCGCGATTCAATCGCTCGCGTGAGTTTGGTCCGTTCTGCCTCTAACAAAAGCTGATTGTTTTTTGTTATCTCTAACTTGTATTCCCAGTCTTTGTTAATTCGATCGATTTCGTTTTTGTGTGACTCATTCAGTCGTCTGCTTTCCGCCTCATACGCCGCGCGGAGTCCGTCCAGTTTCGTTTCCCACAATTGTCGTTCGTTCTCGTGTGAGATTTGATCTTGTTTACGTAATTCTAACAATATACTTAAATTCACATCCTTCGGACCTTGAACCTCTACCGGTGGAGTAATTGAAATCGGATTTTGTATTTCAAACTCGTCTTTGAACGGGATACTGAATTCAAAATTGGAAAGCGTTTTCTCGCCTTCACTCGTGACCTCGAACACTTCAGCCCGATACGTTCCGGAAGGAAGGCTTCCGGGGATCGAAAGCTTTTTGATTGAGAAAAACATTTCCGTTTTTACATTCAAAAACTCTATTCGATAACTGGATTCGGGGCCCGTACTGGTTGCCAAGTTCGAGAGTGTTCGTCTGGCTGTTTTTAGATCCAATGCCATTATTGTTTCCCTTTCCCTCTAAACGGCCCTTCTGTGAGTGCCCTACGAATTGTCGCCGGACAGATTCGTTTCCCGTCTGAAGAATATTTTTCGGAAAGCTTTTTGGATATGTCCGTTTTGGTATATCCGCGTCTTGCGAGGTCTTTCACCTCTGAGACAAAGTCGGTCGTTCGTAACGTTTTAGGCATTCCGTTTTCCCCTTAACATATTGCAGACGTGTTTTTCGTTTTCGAAATGATAACGCTCACACTGCTCGCATAACATAAACTCAAATATTTCAGATTCATTATGTTTGTCACCTTGCGTTATATACGTTTGCAGTTCCGACGATACATTTTGAATCCCTTTCTCAAACTCTCTCTGAAATCTGTTTTTTACGATTCCGAACAACTTGCTCAGTTCTTCCGTTATGATTTCGTCGAGATAACTCATTATTTATTCGCTCGTATGTTCGCTACGTGATCGAGATAGAACAGTCCAAACGACACAGACGTTCCGATGAGTAGTATTAGAAATAGTTCCATTATCTCACTCGTATTTTAGAACTTTAGAATCTACTAACTTTATCAGATTTTCTAATTCGGTTCGTATATGGACATAGTCCGGATTTTCATCATATTCAAAAACGTTATCTAACATTGTTTTCTGAAACTTCAAAGTTTCAGAAAAAACACAAAGTCTTTTACTTAGGCTCTTGAGTCCACGCATCGCGTCAATGGCACGTTTTCCCGCATCTGTTCGTGTTTTCGTTCTAGGCTGTGATGATATTGAAGCGGAGCAAACTATAAAAAAGCACATGAAAACCATCAAAAATATGATAAAAATTAAAAGACCTTCCATTTAATCTCCCTTTATGTCTCATTGAATATTAAAAAAACTTAATCCGTCCCGGTGGTAAAAAACGATTCCGGTAGCCGGTTGATATGCACACTCTGCAACGATTCATTGAATATAATACGGTTGAACCGCGCCCGCAACTTGCGCACGTTTTGAGTTGCGTTTGGCTGCCGCGCTGGACTTCCGGCAACCCTTTGGATTTGAGTTCGGTATTTAACTCATCCACGAAGTTTTTCATTTGCCCTACTCCCATGCAAAAAACCACATACGCCCGCGACAAACGTAGACGCATACCACGCAAACGACTCAAACAAAAGTGCGCCCTCATGCGGTTCTGCGTTTAACGTTTCAATCCAAAACGAAATAAAAAATGCAACCGCCGTTCCGGAAAAAAAGAAAATTGAATATTTGAAATACTTCATGCTGATATATGCTCCGGTTTAGCGGTTTGTATTAATAATCGAAGTGTGGTTAATAATTTCTCCATTGCGATTTTCCGTTCCTGATTGTGCAGAATCGAAATAACCACGTCCTGCTCAATCGTCTCTCTACCGTTTGAAAAATGTAGATGCAGGGTTCCGATCCTTTCGGGCAATGTGAATGAAAACAGGCTGGGATTCGTGGAACAAATCGTTACGCGTCCAATTCCAGGACTCAACTCATGTGTTACGTCCTGGAATTGTCGAAACGTCGAGAGAAATTCTTTTACGTGCATCGTCACCCGTTCCGACTCGAACGAGTGTGCATATATTGCGACAGGACCGTGACTGAATTCGATCGAAACAACTTTCATGCGAACGAACTCCACTTTTTTGATCCGATAAATCTGTGCGCTACCCAAAACGGGTCAGTTGAATCCGCGTCTTGAATCTCTATCGCCGAAACCAACAGGCCAGACCGTTGGCTGAATATTCTCGACGCCCGTTGTTTTGCTCCCAACAGGCTTTTAGATCGTATTCTAAAAACTCGTGCAAAACCACTCAACTCTCTGAAGTAGATAAAATATTCGTTCATATGAGAACCGAATGTTTCATTTTTTCTAATTTAGATTCAAGGTTTTTAAATAACTCGAATTCCGCTTCGGTTCGTTCCGCCAATTTTTTAAAAATAGCATCGTCACAAATAGCTTTCGATCTCGTATAGCCATCAGCCTGCTCACGCAATTTTGTTTTTTTGTTCCAAACGAGATAACTCAACTCGCGCAATTCATCTAATGTAAATTCCGTTTCCATGTTCAATACTTCCTGTAAAGGTCCTTGAGTTGTATGATCAGTTTCATTAATTCCTGCTTGGTATACACACGGGCGGCGATTCCGGTTTCGTGACAACCGGCGGCGGCTCCGAGTTCTCTCGTTTTTTTCATTACGTGAGAGAATTCGGAAATATGGAATTTTACGGTTTGAGTTTGTTCGAGAAGTGCAGTTAGGCCGGTTGCAATTCGAGACAGTGCCTCGGGGGTGATTGTTTCGTTTACGGTTTGCCGCAAGGCGTGAGTGAGTCGGTTTGGAATAATAGAGGGAGTGTCACCCTCCCCTATTTGTATTTTAGAACGTCGTATTAACTTCATATTCGAATCATCGAATATGCCATTATTAGAAATTCTTTCAGTTTGAAATTTTGATTCAGTCATAATATAATTCAGTAATAACCACTAAACTATATTATTTAGAAATGTTATCTAACGCGACATAATGTTTAGGGACAATAATACCTATTATGGGAAGCCACTCGTTGCCTCACATAAGAATCTACTCCAAACTGTTTTTGAGAATCATGTAAAAAACTCGCGTTCAATGAATTGGTAAAGGCAGAGGTTTTTTCTTCTTTTCCCCGAAAATATTAAATTTAAAATTTCTTTTATATTCCATTTTCATGTTTTATTTACGGGGACTTGAAAATATCTTAGTGAGATGTTGCGATAATCTGACCCCTGCGCTTGCCAGCTGATGCTTCACTACTGGTATAGCGTTTTGGATATATGTATTTGAAATCTTTACGATAGAAGAATAATCGATAGGAATCCCGTCATAAGCGACATTACGAGCAAATTGAAAACCTTGAAGCGCCCAGGTTTCGGGAGTAGTTTGTGCTTCAGTTTGTGCAAAAGCTATATCTGATTTTAGAAGGATAGTCGTTGAGATGGGATTTGTACTGATATAATCTACTAAATTTGTATCCCAGAAACTGTGTAAGTTAGTCTTATATTTCCCGATCCTCACTTTTACTTTATTGCCGCCAAAATCATGATTCCTTTCCGCGACATGCAAAGGTTGGTGTATATCTCCAATAAAATGCACAACAAATGAAAGAGCCTGTAATCTCTTAGCATTAGCCTGAGTAGCATCTGCTAATATATTACTCCATCTATCTATCTCAGTGATTACGCAAGCGGATTTGCAAGCCTTTACTATATCTTCGTGCGTAGGATGATTGGACTGTGAAATGGGAGTGTCTATAAAATGCCACGAACCGGTGTTTGTAGGTGGCTCGGGATTAGTAAAGATTTGATTGCAAACTGGGCTCATCGGCTTCTTTGCAGATTGGAATACTCTAAGTTCATCAGGACATGTTGATATCTCTTCTAAAGTGAAACCTCCTAGAATGTTATTAATTTCTTCAAATTCTTTGGAATTAGCCAATAGATGTTGCGCAATAATTCCAATTGCTTTGTGCCCCTGATGTCCCCAGGCATAAACATTTGAAT
Source organism: Leptospira weilii (assembly GCF_006874765.1). Taxonomy (NCBI): domain Bacteria; kingdom Pseudomonadati; phylum Spirochaetota; class Leptospiria; order Leptospirales; family Leptospiraceae; genus Leptospira; species Leptospira weilii. The sequence continues at coordinate 2,531,449 of NZ_CP040840.1, read as the reverse complement.
TTCCTAATAAAACGATTATAGTTAAAGCCGTGAATTTTATACGATTGATTGTTTTCATAGAATTCATTTTTCCTTGTAAAATTTTTGAAAACTTGAAATTTATTTACAAGTAAAATTTAAAAACAGATGTATATATATTATACTTCTTAAGTAACACAATATTAAAATAATAGTATGTATTTTAATAGTCTTTTGAAACTTTGATTGTCTCAAACAACTTTCAAAGTTGTCTGTTTTAAGATTTCAATTTTTTTAAAGATTTGTTTGGAGTCTAACTTCGTGTTTTGTAAGCGTTTTAACTTGAAAGTTTAGGAAAAATCAATTGTTTTCTTCATTTACCGTTAGAGCGTGTCCCAAAACCTGGTTATACCGATAGTTTAAGGAAATAAAACTGACTAATGAAAACAGAATTAGGTCCTTTAGATATTCCGGAAAAGATATGGAGACGGCTTTATCCCTTATTACCAAAGATTAAAACAAACCGACTGAAAGGCGTCGTCCCCGAGTAGAGGATAGAAAAGTAATGGCAGCAATATTTTACAGAGTTCGAACGGGAGTTCAGTGGAGATATATACCCTCGATGTTCGGATCAAAATCAACGTTACATAGAAGATTTCAGGCATGGGTAGCAGCTGGAGTATTTGATAAAATTGAGAAGGAAGCCTTAAAACTTTATGAGCGTTCTGTTAAAATTAGAACGAAAAGAATGGCAGCAGACGGAAGCTTCGCGAAGGCTCCAAAAGGGAGGTCTTCACGGGTCGAAAAACCCGACGGATCGGGGCAAAAGAGGGATTAAAAGGCATATTCTCGTCGATAGGCGTGGAGCACAATTGTAGCCTTTGTAATCGCTTCTGCTGAAACTCATGATTCTAAATTATTATTTCCTAATTTAGCAAAATTTAGAATATTGCGGAATTACAGGATCTTGAAGCCGCAGATTATTTCATTAGATAAAGCTTATTCAACTAACGCGATTAAAAGTAAGTTAAAAAAGGATAAAATTAAGTATCGAATTCCAAATAAGAAGAACGCTAAAAAACCAGAAAAGATTACCCCTTAAAAACCTTTTAGATGGACTGTTGAACGCACTTTTGCTTGGTTTAATGCTTTTAGGGGAATAAAAACTTGTTGGGAATTCAAACTCCAAAATTACACCGCATTATTTCAACTCGTATCCGCTCTTATTTTATTTAGGATGTCGCGGAGATAGGTTTTGGGACACGCTCCTCTTAGTAAAACTTGTTTTAACGCAAGGATCTTATTTTTTTTAGAATGTTCTTCTGATAGATCGGGGTTTTACCTGGGTGAATGGAATAAAAAAGTCCTATGTCTGGAAACATGTTAGATAATTCCACTCCGCTTACCAAATCCGTAAGCCAGGAATAAATCAAATCTAAAGCCGTTTCATAGCCGTAAGGATGAATTCCTTCCATTCTAAAATTCGGATCTTGATCCTTTTTTTTGGATATATCGATAACTTTTGAATATAACAATTGTTGAATATCAATGATTTTCCCGGCGATTTTTGGGTCCACGTCTTTTTTCTCTTTCAAAAGAGTTTTTAGAATAAAATCCACGTAGCCGCAAAAAAGCGCTGAAGCAGATAACATTTCCGAGAGATGGATTTCGGGCGCAAAGTTTTGGTAGTTAAAAAAGAATAAATTTTTCAAAGGAAGAGACAAATCGTTCCCTTTAAGTCTACAGTGAGTTGCTTCTTTGGCGTATTCTAAATCGAATACTTCCAATTCAAGACCGTAAGAATCACGGGCTATATAAATTACGTCGAATGTTTCGGAAGGTGACTTTGCTACGATCAAAAATCCGCTACAGTTTGCGCCATTTGTTAAAAAAGATTTGGATAAACTCAAGATAATTCGATTATTTTCAATCCGATATCTAGTGGCGATATTGGAAATCCTTCCTTTCCATCCTGATTCACTGACTCCCATAGAAATAATATCTTTCCCAGAACTTATTTCCTTTAAAAGTCTGGCGCCAATTGAGATCGTTTCTTCTCTCTGAAAAACTCTGGTCGTTCCGTTTTCGTTTAAAAAACCGTCCGAAACAAATTTTAAAACCCTTCCCGCGACATTGGTTTGCGCCATCATCGCGATTCCGAGTCCAATCCCTCTCGGATAAGAACCTAATTGATAGATTTTTTTGTGAAACGTTTCAAAGGAACCTCCAGCGATTGCTTCAAAGTATCCTTCCTCTACTAAGTATGGAAGTGCGTCCCTAAAAACGGTTTTATATTCATCGGATGGGATAGAAGATAAGAATTCTTTTAAATTCATAATGCCTCGTTGGATATTTTAACGATTCACTTTTCATTTTATTTCCCGGGCGGTTTTTTTTTCTGTATTCCGTTTTTACTCGAAGAGCCGCTCGATGATACAGGGGTTTTACCGTTTTCGGATGCAAATACTTTCTTAAGATATTGACCTGTATAGGAATTTTTTACTTTTGCCACATCTTTCGGAATCCCTTCCGCTATGACACACCCTCCCCCATCCCCTCCTTCGGGTCCCATGTCCACAATCCAATCCGCTTGTTTGATCACGTCCAGATTGTGTTCGATCACGATCATAGAATTGCCTCGATCCACAAGCGTGTGAAGCACTTCGGAAAGGTGTCTAACGTCTTCGAAATGAAGTCCGGTCGTGGGTTCGTCGAGGATATACAATGTTTTTCCGGTCGGCCGTTTGGAAAGCTCCGTCGCGAGTTTGATTCTTTGCGCTTCTCCTCCGGAGAATGTGGTCGCGGGTTGTCCGAGCCGTATGTAACCGAGTCCCACTTCCAAAAGGGTTTCCAATTTTCTTTTTACGATGGGAATGTTTTCGAAGAATTGGTTCGCGTCCTCCACGGTCATTTCAAGAACGTCGAATATATTCTTTCCTTTATAACGAACTTCTAATGTTTCTTGATTGTATCGTTTTCCTTTGCAAACTTCGCAGGTCACGTACACGTCCGGCAGAAAGTGCATTTCGATCTTGAGAATCCCGTCGCCTTCGCAGGTTTCGCAGCGTCCTCCGCTCACGTTAAAGCTGAATCTCCCCGGACCGTAACCGCGTAGTTTCGCCTCTTCCAGACCCGAAAACATTTCCCGTATCGGAGTAAACAATCCCGTGTAAGTCGCGGGATTGGAACGGGGAGTTCTACCGATCGGAGATTGGTCGATATTGATGATCTTGTCGATGTTCTCGAAACCTTTGATCGATTTGTGTTTTCCCGCCAAGGTTTTCATCTTCATCACTTTATGCGCGGCGGCGTTGTAGAGAATGTCGTTGATGAGAGTGGACTTGCCGGAACCGGAAACGCCCGTAATGACGACTAACTTTCCAAGAGGAATGTTTACGTCTATGTTCTTGAGATTGTTTTCTTTGGCTCCGATGATCTGAAGCCGATTTCCGTTTCCGGTCCTGAGCTTTGCGGGAATCGGAACGTTTCTTCTTCCGGAAAGATATTTACCGGTAAGAGAATCCTTGTGTTTGGCCACGTCCGTGGGAGTTCCCGCGCAAACTACGGAACCTCCGTGAACTCCTGCGCCAGGACCCATGTCGATCAGCCAATCGGATTCTTCCATGGTTTCGTGATCATGTTCCACCACAAGAACGGTGTTTCCCAAATCTCTCAGATTTTTAAGAGTAGAGATCAACTTTGTGTTGTCTCTTTGATGAAGACCGATGGAAGGTTCGTCCAGAATGTAAAGAACACCCATCAGTCTCGAACCGATCTGAGTCGCAAGTCGGATACGCTGCGCTTCTCCTCCCGACAAGGAGCCCGCGCTTCTTTCCAGGGTTAAATAACCGACTCCTACGTCGTTTAAGAAGGAAAGTCTCTGATGAATTTCCTTCAAGATCGGTTTCGCGATGATTTCCTCCGCTCCGGTAACCTTGAGACTTTCGACGAACTTCAAGGCTCTTTCGATCGAATACGAAGTGAATTCGTCCACGGGAACATTATGCACCTTTACGGAAAGACTTTCCCGTTTCAGACGTTTGCCTTTGCAGGAAGGACAAGGATGATTGGTCATGTAGGATTCGAACCACTGTCGCATGGAATCCGATTTTGTATCCTTGTATCTTCTTTGCAGATTCGGAATCACACCCTCGTATTCTTTCGTGAATTCGTAATGGGAATTGGCTCCTCGGAAATCGTATTCGATTTTGATTTTCTTATCTCCGTACAAAATCGTTTGTCTCGTTTTTTCGGGAAGATCCTTCCAAGGAGTGTTCATCTTAAACTTTAAAGAATCGGATAAGGACTTCAATGTAGCCATAAACCAAAAGCCGTTGCTCTTGGAACCGGCCCAGGCTTCGATACAACCGTCCACCAGAGAAAGTTCGGGATCGTTGACCAAAAGATCTTCGTCGAATTCGAGCAAACTTCCCAAACCGTCGCAGGCCTCACAAGCTCCATAAGGAGAATTGAAGGAAAACATTCGAGGAGAAAGTTCGGTAAAACCGATATCATGTCCGTTCGGACAAGCCATCTTCTGCGAAAGAATATGATCCTTGGAACCGTCATCCAAAATCACGAGACCTTCGGATTGTTTGAGAGCGGTTTCCACGGAATCGGCGAGACGGCTGCGAATTCCATCCTTCATCACGATTCGATCGACTACGATTTCGATGGAGGTCTTAAAATTCTTTTTTAATACGATCTCTTCGTCGAGGGTTCGGATTTCTCCGTTGATTCTTACCCGATTGAAACCGTCTTTGCGGATTTTTTCGAGAACATCCTTGTGTTCTCCTTTTTTTCCCGCAACGATAGGCGCGAGAATCTGTAGTTTGGCTCCTTCCGGAAACGCGAGAACCCGCGCGGTGATCTGATCGACGGACATGGATTGAATCGGAGTTCCACATTCTGGACAATGCGGTTTTCCGACTCGGGCATATAAAAGCCTGAGATAATCGTAGATTTCTGTAACTGTTCCGACAGTGGATCTCGGATTTCGATGGGTCGTTTTTTGTTCTATGGAAATGGCGGGCGAAAGACCTTCGATCAGATCCAGATCGGGTTTTTCCATCTGACCCAAAAATTGACGTGCGTATGCGGACAAACTTTCCACATACCTTCTCTGACCTTCCGCATAGATCGTATCAAACGCGAGAGAAGATTTTCCGGAACCGGATAAACCCGTAATAACTACGAGCTTATCTCTGGGAATATCCACGTTAATGTTTTTAAGGTTGTGTTCTCTTGCTCCGCGAATCCGAATTTCCTGCAATGAAATACCCTCTCTCTTTTTAGAATTTACGGTGTACTAAAATCTGAAAACTCCTTTCCTAAAAGAAATTCTTCTTTTTCAGTAGGAATCCAATTCTCAAACTGGCGTCATGTTTCTAAATTTTCTCCAAATCGTGTTGATTCCGTTCCGACTCATTTTTCAACTGATCCGTTGGATTCGATTTCGATTCTTATCGAATCGTCACTACTTTTTGGAAATTCCATCCGAATTTACAAACCATCGTAAATCTTTTTTGATGAGATTACTTTCCTCCAAAGAGGAAAATGCTTTTTTCACGGATTTTCTGTTAGAGCTCAAACTACTTTCTCAAGTTCCCGGGTTGAAAAAAGTTTCGGTTTTGATTCAGCAACCGGAATACGGATTCGGTGAAGTCTTAAGCATAGCGGAAGGATTACGGATTCTGAAAGAATCCGGAGTCACTCTGGAGGGATTTGCGCTTACCGGCGGACTCAAATCCTTATTTCTTTTAGGAATCTGTAATGAAAGATTCAGTTCGGAATCGTCGGAATTCTTTCCCGTTTTACCCTCTACAGAGTCATTTTTTTTCGGGAATGCTGGCAAGAAATGGGGGGTAAAAGTGGAAACTTTCCAAAGCGGGCCGTATAAATCCTTCGGAGAATCCTTTCAAAGGGATAAATTTTCGCCGAAAGCGCGAGAAAATCTAAACTCTCTCTTAAAACAGATGACGGACGATTTGGAGTCTCTTTTTAAATGTTATACTGGCTTTGCGCTCAAAACTTTTTCTGAACCTTTTCTATCCGCAAAAACGTTCAAGGAAAGAAAATTCATCACAGGATTTCTAAACGAAGAGGATTTTAAGGAGAATTTTCTTTATTTAAACTACGAAAACGAAAAAGAAGATCAAAAGCCACTCGCAAAAGAATTGACTCTTTCTTCTTTATATCGTTTTTCTAAATTAAGAAATTTTAAACTACTTCCGAAGAGGGCTCCGATCGTCGCGGTTCTTCCGCTCAAAGGAACGATTCATCACGACACGATCGGTAAGGGAGAAGGTAAAACAGATGGAATTTCGTATTACGCAGTTCGAAATGCGCTCAAGGAACTGAGAGACGAATCTTCCGTAAAAGCGGTCGTTCTGGAGGTGGATTCTCCCGGAGGTTCGGCCTTTGTTTCGGAACTTCTCTATCAAGAAATTCTAAAATTACAAAAGAAGAAACCGGTTTACGCATATGTACAAAACGTTTCTGCAAGCGGGGGTTATTATCTTTCCTGCGGGGCTTCAAAAATTTACGCCTCTCCATATGGAATTGTTGGAAGTATCGGTAGCATTTCTCTTCGTTTGGATCTGAAAAACTTTTACTCTAAATTGGGAGTGACTAAGGACAGGGTCGGCTTTTACAAATACAGAGATCTTCTTTCCGAGTATGGGCCGATTCATCCAGAATCCAAAAAGTTGATGGAACGGGAAATCCAAGAATCGGAAGGACTTTTTTACAAACGAGTTTCCGAGGCGAGAAAAATTCCAATCTCGACTTTGGATAAACGATTCGGTCAGGGAAGAGTTTTCACATCTAGTCAATTTTTAAAGGAAAAGATGATCGATTCCATCACGGACTTTTTGGGTTTATTAGAAGATATTAAACAGGAATTAAAAACGCAACGGTTGGAGATTCGATATTTACCCACCCTTTTCACATTTCAGAATTTTCTTAGATCTTTAAAGCCTGGGTTTTTAATCAATCGATTGGGCGGAAATTTCGCTTCTCCTTTTCCGGAGGTTTTGCAATCTACTTCCATCAATATGATGGATCCCTTGAGAAGAAAATTTCAATGCACGGAAGCGGAGTTCTTGGTACAATCCTCGTTTTGGAATCAAGGTTGAGTTCTATTTCATAAATAACGTGAGTTCGGCACGATTCATTTTTTGTAGGAATTTGAACTTTGTAAATTGATTTTAAAATGTGGGGCTACACAAACCGCGATTTTACGAACAAATTCTAAAAGTAGGAACTCCTACTTTTAGAAAATTCTTTCTCATTTTCGACCACCGAATTCTCGTTAAATAATAAGATGTCGGATTTATTATGTTCAGTTTTCATCTTTGCTCTCATTGCAAATTTCCTAAGACAAATGACGCCCCCTTCTGGGCTTGAAAATTGTGGGTTAGACACAAAGTTTGCATTTAACACAAAACAAGAAAACCAACAGAAGGAACTAAAGTGAAAAGAGTGCGGCTTAAACAAAATGAAGCTCATCTCGACAAAGCCGAGAGTCTGAGATAACGTTCCGCTATCTCAGACAGCCTCACTTCTTAGCGCGTTCGGCATCACAAAGAAACGATCAGAATCGCGTATTTAACGAGCCGTAACAAAGGAAATGTTGAAAGAACAACAGATAAAACATACCTACTTCGAAGCGGCTTTTGAAATTCGATTGATTAATGCTTCTTTACCATTTCCATCTTTAGGAATTTCACACCATGCTTCCTTAATTCCCTTACGATCGCATTCCACAAAAAAGGGGTAAATGGACTTCATATATTCTTCATTGGAAGAAACCAAAATCTGAAACGTTGATTCTGATTCGAAGCGAAAACCGATTTGTGCGAAATCTCTCGAAATTCCCTTTAATGAATCCTTTAATACGACTTTGCAAACAGGAGCATAATGTCTATACTTAAGACCCGGACTTCTGGGCGTTTCTTTCGGTTCATTAAACGATTCGGTTCCTTTAAGATCCAGTAATATTTTCAGAAGATCGTTTCGATCCACAAAACCAGGACGAAGAAGAACCGGAGGCTCGGAGCTGAAGTCGATTACGGTCGATTCGATTCCTATCTTCGGTTCTTCTCCTTTTAGAATGCAGTCCACCTTACCGGAAAACTCTTCCAAAATATATTCAATTTTCGTTAAGGATGGTTTTCCGGAAAGATTCGCAGAGGGAGCGGCGACTGGAACATCGCAGAAACTCAAAAAAAACTGCGCTGTTGAATTGGAGGGAATTCGTAGGGCAACCGTATTCAAACCAGCGGTAAAAAGATCTTGATTCCTCTTTGTAAAAATGCCGGTGATAGGCCCGGGAGAAAAATTTTGAAATACAAGTTCGGCCTTCTCACTGACGTTTCCGCAAGCTTTTAAGGAGGAAAGATTTTCTACGTGAAGGATGAGAGGATTATCAGAAGGTCTGTTTTTAACTTCATAGATCTTTTTGCAGGCTTTGAAGTCAAGCGCAGATGCCCCGATTCCGTAAACCGTTTCTGTGGGAAAAACGACGATCCCTCCTTCAAGCAGGATTTTTGCCGCTTCGAAAGGAGAGTATGTAATGAGAGTATCAACCTTGTTTTCTGACAAATTTCTCCGAATGATGCTGACGATCCATTTTTGCTTCTTCCGGAACGGTTTGTTCTGCGGTCGGATCTTGTACGGGATCTCTCACTTTTTCCACGGGAGGAAGTTTATTAGAAACCAATAATTCTAGGTAATCGTTGATTCCGGGATCGTTATCACTGATCAATTGCCAGAAAGAGAATCCGCCCAAATCGTACTGTCTTAAAAGATTCATCTTATCTTCGAATGCTTTACGGTTCATATAAAACGCGACACGATCACAACCTTCTGATTTATACCAGATACTTGGATCCTCATAAGTTTTTCCAGTATGAACCCAGGAAAATTTGGAAAGATTGGTCCAGGAGCCGGAATTCTTAGTGTTTGCAAGAATCTGATCGATATTAGTCGGTTGTCTATGGATTCCCAGTCCTTTTTTGCGAACGGCATCCTGATAATAAACCGATTTGATCTTCGAGTTACAATTTAAAGCCCAATCGTATCCATAAGTAGGAATGGCCATATACAACTGACGAGACGGAACTCTTGCTTTCGCATATTCGATAATACTTTTGATCCAGGTGTTTGGTGCTTGCGGACCCGGACCCGGATTTCTATATTTTCTAGGATGCAATTCATATGCCATAATCTTAATGCGATCTGCGTATTTAGCAAGGAAGGCATAATCATGAGTCATAGGTCCTCTCCAATTTTCCGCATAATCCATTTTGATTTTATCTTTTAGACCTTTGCAGACTTTCATGGATTCTCTTTTGGCCGGAGTTTTCGGATGAACTGCAACGGAGAGAATTTTTCCGCGTTTATGGATTTCCTGAGAAAGAATTACAATGAATTCTTCGAATTTTTCTTTTTTCTCGCAGCTCATTCCTTCGTAATCAATATCGATCCCGTCGTAACCATATGTATCCAGCTCGTAAAGAATATTGGCGAGGTGTTTATCACGAATATCGTTGCGGCCCTTCATTCCGATGTTTTCGGAAATTTTTTCGTACTTATTTTCCCAGCGAAAGATGGTAGGAATGATCTTGACGTTCGGATTGAGTTTACGTAACTCTGCGACACGTTCGTGTTTTTGAGAACTTCCCCAACTGGAATAAAGATCCCCGTTGTTTGTTTCACGACCTTTCATTCCGTAAATAAACGGGTGGATTTCATTGTAAAGATGTACGGTCTTCTTCATAGCTTCGTAATCCGAAAACCAAGTGGAAGCGCGGAAATTAGAATTCTCATCCGCTTTTGACAATAGAGTTTCTTCAGTCCCGGATGCATCATTGTCTTTTCCAAATGAGAAGAAACTCGAATTGGATTCCGATTTTGAAGACGAATCTTCCGTTTCGGAAGAATCTATTGTTTTATGGATCGGGAAGAGATTTCGAATTTCGTCTATGATTCCGACAGAACCCACGCGAACGTTTTCCCCTGGAAAAGAGGAACCACCCTTTTTGAGAAGATGAATCCCTAAGGAAAAGGAAAGTGAGGACAATAAAAACCAAGTAAAGGAGTAAAGTAAGATCTTATGCTTAGGTTCTGAATCTTTTTGAAAGGAAAGCGGTTTTATCAAGTCTTCGGGAATATCGTATTTGTCTTCTTGTTCGTGTGCCATCGGTGTTACAATTTCATTATCGAATCGAAATCTAAGAAAATAAAGAAGTTTCCTAAAGTTGATGAATTTGAAATTCACTTCCAGAGATTTATTGGATTGAGGGTTGTCAAACGGTTCTTTTTACAAGTTGACGAATTCGTGCGATAAAGGGAAAAAACCGCTTATGCCTCTTTCTAAGTCACAGAAATTATTCATCATCCTAAATGCTTTCTTTTTGACGTTCTTGATCCTTGCCGAAGTGACAGGTTCCAAACTTTTTGTTTCTTTTGGTTTTACTCTTACGATGGGTGTAATACCATTTCCGGTTACATTTATTGTGACCGATCTTCTCAACGAATACTATGGAAGAAAGGGAGTTCGATTTACCACACTTTTGGGAATGGTGATGATCTTCCTGGCTTACTTCCTTTTGATGTTGGACATGTCGATTCCGGCGGCCCCCAATTCTCCGGTGGACAACCATTCTTTCAATGTAGTCTTCTCAAACTCGGGAAAGGTCATCGTCGGTTCCATTGTAGCGTATTTGATCGGGCAATTGATTGATATCCAGATCTTTCACTTTCTCAGAATTAAAACCGAGAACAAGTATATTTGGTTACGAGCCACTGGTTCCACAATCGTTTCTCAGCTTGTGGATTCTTTCGTAGTGATTTATATTGCGCTTGGCGGAAGCAAACTCAGTTTTCAAGAATTGAATCAGATTTCCACAAACAACTTTATATATAAATGCGGGGTTGCAATTGCGATTACTCCGCTGATTTACGGGGCACATCGTTGTATCAATTGGTATTTGGGGGAAGAAGCGGAAGAAATGATTGAATTTGCGATGAAAGAAGGAAGATCCGGCACAGAGCCTCTTTCGCCGGGTTGAAAAACGCGGCCTTTGAGAAACATTGAGTTTCTTATTCGCCCAAACTTTCAACCGTCGAGCTCACGTTGTTTAGAAAGATCAAGATTGATCTATTGGTTAAAGAGAAAGATGCAAAAAAAGATTTTTTTTATTATTCTCAGTTTTACATTTTGTTTTAAACCTCAAATGACATTTGAATCCGTACAAAAGGGAAAAGATTTAGAAAAAATCTCTGAAATTTCTTTTGATGAATTTTTTCAACTTTGGTTAAAAAATCGAAGAAAACTAAAGTTTAACACAAATGTAACACCTTTATTTGAAGACGTGGAATACGCTTATTTTGGAAAAACAGACATCTACAAATACACCTGGAACACTCGTTTTTTTAAGATAAATAAGAATCTTTTACAAACAGAATTTCCAAATTATCAGACTTTTTTCGCAGAAGATTTGGAAATATATTATTTTGATCATTTACGATCAAAAAAAGGTTTCATTGATTTAGATCGATTAGAAAATCAAGATTGGAAAGAATGCGGACCAGACTATTCCTATTCACTCATCCATCAAAAAGTGGCGTTTCAAATACGTTGGAAGGTCGATTTAAGTTGTTCTAAACTGTCCATTTTTCAAGGAAGAATAGATAACGTCTATTATGATTTAAACAGTGGAAAAATCTCTCAATAGAATTTTAAGTCTACTGGGTTTTGTCAATAGTGCGCTCTAAAATCTAATTGTATTTTATCCAAAAGATTAAATGAGTTAGGTAATTAAGACGTCTCGCTCTCTCCTATTCTCCTATGTATGTTGATTCTACGGTTTTAAATTGCATTTAATCATAAATGTTCAAGGAAGAAGCATATGCCTAAGGTTTTGGTCCCGTTCGCAGAAGGAATGGAAGAAATGGAAGCGGTTATCATCGTAGATGTTCTCCGCAGGGCCGGGGTGGAAGTTACGAGTGCTTCCCTAAAGGAAGGGCCGGTAAAGGCTTCCAGGGGAGTTTGTCTTTTAGCCGATACAATTTTAGGCGCAGTAAACTTAAAAAACTTCGATATGATCGTACTTCCGGGCGGAGGCGGAGGAACCAAAGTTCTCGGAGCGGATCGCAAAATCGCCGATTTTCTCAAAGAAGCGAAAAAAGAGAACAAATGGATCGGCGCCATTTGCGCCGCACCTAGTATATTAGTACATCAAAATATACTAACTACTGAAGATCGTTTTACCGCCTTTCCGGGAGTCGTATCAGATGACACACCGGGTTATACCGGTTCCCGGTTGGAAATTTCCGGAAAGATCGTTACAAGTATCGGTCCCGGTTCTGCCTTCGAATTTTCTTTGGAACTCGTAAAAATCCTATGCGGGAAAGAATCTATGTTGGAAGTGAAATCCGCCCTTCAACTTGCTTTATGAAAGAATTCATGTCGAAACATAAAGGTAAATTCCAGAGAATCACTGCGATTTCCGGAGCTGGTGTTTCCGCCGAAAGTGGAATTCCCACGTTTCGGGGAAGCGGCGGCCTTTGGAAAAATTTTCGAGCCGAAGACTTAGCAACTCCACAAGCCTTTCAAAAGGATCCCCAGTTAGTTTGGGAATGGTATCTTTGGAGAAGAAACGTTATCAGCGCCAAACAACCGAATCGTGGACATCTGGCACTTGCAGAGTTGGAGGAAATGCATTCCGATTTTTTTCTAGTTACGCAAAATGTGGACGGGCTTCATATTCGTGCGGGCTCCAAGAAGTTGATCGAAATGCATGGAAATATTTTTATCAATCGTTGTGTATCCTGCCGTCAAGAATCCAACGAAAAAATCCTCAATGAGGAAGATCTACTTCCCCCTAAGTGCAAATTCTGTGGGAATTTTTTAAGACCGGGCGTAGTTTGGTTCGGTGAAAGTTACGACCAAGAGAAGCTGAATTTCTCCATTCGAAGAATGGAAAATACGGACCTATTACTGATTCTCGGAACCTCCGGTCTTGTTAGTATGCCTGTGTATCTGACTCAGGTCGCAAAACGTTCAGGCTCCATACTTATTGAAGTCAATCCGGAACGTTCTTCTTTCTCTTCTTCCGTAGATCTTTTTGTCCAGGGAAAAGCAGGAGAAATTCTTCCTGAGTTAATTTCGGAAATCGTAGCGATTTAAAATACGGAAGAGTCGATTTATTCTTTCATTCAATAAAAGCTATGTTTTTGTGAAACTTAAAACGTCTCACTTCCATTATCAAGTGTACGGATTTTTAATTTTGAAAATCGCCGATTGTATGAAATCGCCCCGAATTCATTTTGGAAGTCTTTGAAAGATAAAATCTGCGTAATCGTTAAAACAACTCGGAGACATGTGGCCTGGATCGCTGAAGTCGTCGCAGCGATATTTTGAATCTTCATTCATATTCCAGAACTCCGTTCTCGTTAATTCATGCAATTTTTGTAATATAGGAATCATAATTTCATAGGGAGTTTTTTCGTCCTTATCATTCGTTGGAACCTTGCGTGTTTTGTACAATTCAAAATAAGGACGAGCGACCCGCACCCAGATCGCCGCATAGGCAACTCCGATTTCTTTTATGATTCGAATCGCGTCTTCTTGATTGGCGAGCATCTTGGGATTGAACGTAAACGGAGTCAGATACGATTTAAAATCGGTATTTGATCTTTTTTTCAAAAGTTCCGCGGGTAAGACGACCCTCGGGCTTGCGTCCGAAGTTGCGCTTCCCCTTTGTTTTTTGAGATTTTCCCAAATTGTTGAACGAAGTTTGCTGTAACCCGCGGCAAGAAGCCCTTCATCCTTCGCTCTTGCTCGAATCACGTTGAACCTCGGTCGATTTTTATGCGTATGAAATAATTTTTTTGCGATGTATCCGGTAAGATCCGAAGAAGAATAACGATCCGCGTGTCTGAACACGAAGGATGGGCTGAGCCCGTAGAAGAGTACTTCGTCCAGGGTCAGCACGGAAGAGGAGTTAAAAATTTCTATCGATTCGTCCAACAAGATAAAATCCGGTTTTACGGAGTCGGATCGAAATTTTTCCAACCAATAGAGATAATAATCTGGAGAACCACCGGGTACGGAAAAATTGAATAAAATCCAATTCGGATATTTTTTTTCAATATAATCGTTTCTGAAAAGAAGCGCTCTTGAATTTCCAAAATAGACCAAAACTTTTTTACGGTTTTCTTTTCTCAGATAATCTTTTAACTCTTCGAAAAGAAATTCCTTATGCCTGAAATTTAGATCGGAGAGAGTCAAAGAATAATACGGCTCGAACTTCGTCGAGCTGATCAGTTTATCGATGCCGAATGCGATGACGAATATTACAAAAGGAACAAAGAGAAATCGGTTTCGAAACATTCTATTTTCCTAAAATTTGTAATAGATAAAAGCGCCCGAGTCTTCCGAAAATAAGGCGAGTAAAAAAATGGAGATGACTCCCACACACGTAAGAAGCCAAGGATCGTATTTTCTAAATCGTTTCCAAAAATCGGGAACGTATTGGATCCAATTGAAAAGAACCAAAGCTAAAAAAAGATAAAGGAACTTTTCCACGTTCTCCATTTGATTGAGTAAAAAGAAAGAACCTCCGTCGACCAAATTTCCCGCATCCCCGAGCCAGAAAAGAGAGGACGAAGCAAGTTCGGTTTCGATCTTATTCGGAGAGTTTTTAAAAATTCCGGTTACGTGTTGGACCATAGTGCTCGCATTGTTTGCTCGGAAAAGAACGGCGCCAAAAGAGAAGAATAAAAATACGATACCGGCTTTGAGAGCTTTCAAAACGATGTTCTTTTCCGGAACCAGTTTCCATCCAAGGGATGTTTCTAAATATCTTTCTCCTGCAAGTAGAACCCCCCAATAAAAGCCCCACGCGATAAACGTATAATCCGCTCCGTGCCAAAAACCTCCGATAGTCATGGTAAGAATTAAGTTTAAATGCGTTCTCCATTGTGCAATCCTACTTCCGCCCAGGGAAAAGTAGATATAATCCCGAAGCCAGAAGGATAACGTTATGTGCCATCTTTGCCAAAGTTCTCTTCCGCTTAGGGAGAAAAAAGGGGCTTTGAAATTTTCCGGCAGATAAAATCCGAGAAGCGCCCCCACTCCCCGTGCCATATCGGTAAGACCCGAAAAATCGCAGAATACCTGAATTGAATATCCGATTCCGGCAAGAATCAAAGAAGTCGAATCATACACTTCCGGATTCGAAAAAATTGGCGAAATAATACCTGCCGCAGGATCCGCAATCAGGACCTTTTTGAGTAAACCGCTGATTACCAAATAACAGCCGTTATAGATCTTATTCCGGTCCGGTTCGAGGTTATCTAAGTTCGGAAAAAAATCTCCGGTTCTCATGATCGGCCCGGCGATCAGAACCGGAAAAAATAGAACAAATAGAAAGTATCCTTTGAGAGAAATGGTTTCTATGTTTGGATTTCTTTTTGCGTCAACTGCTGCCGCAATCATTTGAAAACTGTAAAAGCTAATCGCGAGAGGGAGAACGATATGAATGATTCCCTGAATTTCCTGAAAGAAAGGATAACCCGTAAGATCAGCCAGAACTCTGGAAAAGAAATAAAAGTATTTGAAAAATCCTAGATTGATGCAGTTAAAAAGAATCGATGCGATCATCCATCGTTTCGAATTTTTTTGAGATGATTTGATGCGAAAATAGAAAAAATAATTGAGTAAAATTACAAGTAAGAAGTGAAGAAAAAAAATCCAAGAAAACCAAGCGTAAAAGAACATACTGGAAAAAATCAAAAGATTAGGACGGTTTTTTTTCGGAACCGACCAGTAGATCACATAAACGATCGCAAAAAAAATTGCAAAAGTCACTGAATTGAACAGCACTATTATTCGTCTTCCCTAAATAAGTTTTTCCAATGTTCCACTTCGTCGGAATTCAAAATTCTATCTCCGAATTCTTCGGCATCGAGTTTGGAAGGAGAAATCTTCGCGATGACAGTTGTGGCGAAATCCTCGGAGGTGATCGGATTGGCCCCCCATTTTTTTGCGTGAAAAAAAATCTCTTTATCCGAACTGACCACTTCGATTTCAAAAGGGCGAATATTTGTTCGAACAAATTCCTTAATCACATCGTCCGCCTTTCTACCATGACTAAAATACACATTTAGTTTTCCGAAAGTTTCCTGAAAGATTTCGCTACCGACTTCTTTCTTTCCGTCGAAGAAAACGTGAAAGGTTTGCCCTTTCTTTTTTTGAGAGTACAACTCAATCAATTCCAAAAGTCCTTGTCTGGCTTCTAAAAGCCGATTTCGAACCATACATTCTTCCAAATCGGGAAATTTATAGATCAGATTGAAGCCGTCAATTGCCACTTGAGAAGACATGGAATTGTAGTGACCAGAATTCTATTCTCATAAATACTGTAAACCAACCTTTCCAAGGAGGTTATGAGTAAAATGGCTGATT
Source organism: Leptospira weilii (assembly GCF_006874765.1). Taxonomy (NCBI): domain Bacteria; kingdom Pseudomonadati; phylum Spirochaetota; class Leptospiria; order Leptospirales; family Leptospiraceae; genus Leptospira; species Leptospira weilii. Next base: position 2,515,014 of record NZ_CP040840.1, on the reverse strand, counting down.
CCGAACATCACTCGGTCCGGGTCAACAAATTTAACATTTGGCATTTCTATCTTTGGTTTCGAGCGTTGCCGGGTTCGGGAAGAGATTTATTTCTTCTTCCTATCGCGGCTTTGGATGTTTTTCTACTTTTGACCTATAATTCGTATAACGAAATTCTTCCGAGAGAACTGTACATCTACGTGATCGGATTTGATTTTTTTGTCTTAGTGGTTTGGGTAATGGAGCTCATCTCTAAATTCAGAAAATCTAAAGAGCCGGGAACATTTTTCTCGATGAATTGGTATGAAATCGTAGGAGTGATTCCGTTTTATTTTCTTCGTCCTTTTTTACTTTTGAGAGGGATGAAAATTCTAATCGCATTTTATAAGTTAGGTCAGTCCGGACAAAACCTAAGCGACATCGTTACGAGAGAAATTACATTCCGATTTAGAGATGTGATTGTGGACACAATCGCAGACGCAGTATTTCTGCATTCTTTGGAAAGAGTGAAAGAAGTGATGGTTCGCCTGGATTATAGCCAATTGGCTAAAAAGGCTTTTGAACTTCATCAAGATCAATTCAATATAAAAGTGAACGAGGCACTTAAATCTAAGTTTTTGTTAGGCGAACTTTCTAAAATTCCTTTTATGGGAGAGATTTCCAAACGACTTGGAGAAGATATCAGTTTGATGATTACCGAAATTTTGGAAAACCAAGTTAGCGGAGAAATCATGAAGCAAATTACGGAAGCTATTTTGAAAGAAATGGCAAATCACGTAAAAAAATTACCGATCGAAAGAATCACAAGGCCGTTGGAAGCAGAACCTGCAGTCCAATCACAATTGGAAAGTGAATTTAAAGAAGAAGAGCCAGAAGTTGTTTCCGAAGAAAAACCTTTTCCGAATTAATTTTAAAATAACGTGAGTTCGATATAACAAAATGCGAAAGCGATTATATGTTGTGATCCGTAGAAGCCGTAACCAACCCCACAAATTAAGAAGGCTTTTGGGATAATAAGGATCAAAAACTGATATTTTTCAAGTGTTCCGACAAGAATGATACTTTTTACTTGTAAAAAGTATCATTTTCTGATAGAGAAAAATCTCCCGAGTCTTCCCGCCTCCCACCCCACCACCCAAAAATCAGGGTGGGGTAAGTTTCACAGAGGATTTGTCGGAATTCCGACAGATTTATCTTCGAATCCAAGTAAAATATCTAATTTTAGATTTTTTACTCATAGGGTTTTATAAAAAACACTTGCGATTCTATTTCGAACATTTAAAATTTTTTAGCAGAAAGGAGTTGTTATGAAATCCGTAGAAACCTGGTTTAGCGAATACTCAGAAAGCCATCAAAATCCTGTTAATAAAAACATACACTGGATCTGTGTTCCGTTGATTTACTTTACTGTCATCGGTCTTTTTTGGTCGATCCCGGTGCCTGCTTTGCTTCAGTCCGTCCCTTACTTAAATTTTGCGACGATCGCTCTTGTTCTATCGCTTGCGTTTTACGTGCAACTTTCGCCTATGTTGGCTCTGGGAATGCTGATTTTAAGCTCTTTGATGATTTATCTGATCGTTCTTCTTCAAGGAACTGTTTTCCCGATAATATTCGGAGCTTATTCCTATGGCATTTTGGAACTTTCGATTACGATTTTTATTTTAGCTTGGATCGGACAATTTATCGGACATAAGATCGAAGGTAAAAAACCTTCTTTCTTTAAAGATCTTCAGTTTTTACTGATCGGTCCGATTTGGTTGCTTGGATTTATTTATCAAAAATTAAAAATCGCTTATTGATCGATTTTTTTCTTCCTTGTTCGGGACCCGACCGTAGAAAAGCCGATTTTTCGGATCGACTGCAAATGTGGTCTCAAACATCGAAGAATTCGGAGTTACCAAAAAGAAGTGCCTAAGGAAATCCAATGCCAAAGATAGTGAATCATGAAAAATACAAAACGGAAATTCTATCCAAGTGTGTGGACATTCTAGCGAGAAAAGGATACTCTGCGGTTTCAATGAGAGAAATTGCGACCGAACTCGACGTTTCAACAGGGACTTTATATCATTACTTTGCGACAAAAGAGGATATATTTAAAGAATTGGTAAAGTTTCTTCTGAACAAGGATATCGAGGAAATACAACTCTATTCCAAAGGAAATCTGGGACAAACTCTTGAATCCAAAGTTGAATCTCTTTTCCAAATGATTCAAGATAGAGAGGCATACTTCCAAAATCTTCTTTATATCATTTGCGACGCTTCTCGATTGAAAAATCACGAAGAAGAGAAATCATTGATCGCGGATGCGATGAAAGAATACGCAGATATCATTTCGAAACATTTCGGTATTACAAATCCCGCTTTGAATCGGATTCTAATCAGTGTAATTTTAGGAACCGTAATTCAAAGAATCGTGGACGAAGATGGGATTCATCTTTCTGATAGTTCCGAAATCATAAAAGACTTCCTGTCGATCCTTCTTTCCAACTCGTTCACATTTTAACGTATTTAGTAGATTCTGTAGCGTTCTTTCACTGCTTTGATCTCTTTGGAGATTCTGTTTTGATTCCAACGTAGATATTTTGCCAAGGAACGAACGAGTTTAGTCGTTTCTTTCTCCTCCGGCAAACCCGGAACACCCACGCCGGATCTGCGAAAGAAAAAATCTGTCGCAAAACGGATATCTTCCCTATTTGCAATAAATCGAACTTCGCTTTCAAAGAACTTTTCTCCGTTTTGGAGTGTATAAAATTCCTCTTGAGAAGAGCTCTTCTCAAGAATTTGATACGCCTGTAAACCGTAGCGAAACGCGATCGTCTCGATCGATTCTCCGCTTAATTTGGGAAATTTTTTTGCGAGTCCCTTTGTAAGAGAAAGTAGATCTGAATAATTCCCCGTGGAAGGGGGAGTCACTGAAGTTTCGCAAGCTCTGAAATTTCCGGGAAGATAATCGGCGACTTTGTTCACTACTGTTTCTCCCACGCTGCGGCTTGTAGTGTATTTACCTCCCATCGCCGTGAAAAATCCGGGAAGACCGAATTCCTTATGATCGAAAATTTCCGTCTTCCTGGATGCGTTGTACGTGGACTTCGTCTCTCCCGGATCTTCTACAAGCGGTCTTAAACCGCCGTAATAAAAATCTACGTCGTTCAAGGTCAGGTCCGTGTACCCAAAAGAATAGTTGATTTCGCTTAATAATTCTTCGATGTCTTTTTTCGTAACTCGAAACCTGTCCGGACTATCTATATACTCTGTGTCGGTAGTTCCTATGATTGTTTTGTTTCTCCACGGAATGATAAAGAGATGTGTGCCGTCTTTTTTTTTCGTCACCAAAGTTTTATCTCCGCAGATTTTTCTTGTAACTATGTGAATTCCCTTGGATCTCACAAGATGTTTTTCGACTTCAACACCGGCAAGGGATTCGATAAGATCCGCCCAGGGCCCGGCAGCGTTTACAACGGACTTGGTTTGAAACGCGATTTCTTTTCCGGAAATTTTGTCTTTTGCAATTACCGTATATAGGGAATCGGTGGAAAGGGTAATGGAAGTTACTTCGGTATAATTTTTTGCCTCGGCTCCTCTTTCCCTCGCAGAGAAAATAAACTCGCAGGTATGCCTTTCCGGATTGATATTCAGATAATCGTAATATAAGTAAGAACCCTTCAATTTGTCTCGTTTGATCGTGGGAGATTCCATGGTAGTCTGTTCTTTGGAAAGAAAACTATATTTTGGAATCGATCGATCTTTGGAAATGTTCGCGTTTCGATCGTAGGAAAGCGCGTTATACATCTCCATTCCCACTTTCAAAACGAATCTTTCGGTATTGGAATAAATCGGAACCAAAAACCCCATTGTTTGAACTGCTTGTGGAGTAATTCTCGCAAGAATTGCCCTTTCACGAAGAGATTCTCTCACAAGCCCCAACTCGAAATTCTTTAAGTATCGCAAACCTCCGTGAATCATTTTCGATGTGGCCTGACTTGTTCCTGAAGCGTAGTCGTTTTTTTCCAAAAGAATAGATTTCATTCCTCTCAAAGTTGAATCCCAAAGAACGTGCGCTCCCGTGATTCCACCTCCGATCACTAACAAATCATATACGAACGAGCTGGGAGGTTTGGCCGATCGAATGTTGGAAGGAAATTTTTTATTCTTGGACATAAAGATATTGATTTCTAAAAAATAGTTAGGGTCAATCGCTTTTAGATCGAGTGCGCAAGATTAATGATTTTATGATTTGAAATCTTATTTTTTTTATCGACCAGAGACGATTTCAATTGATTCGGTATTTTCCGTCTGAATCGTGTTAGACATCGATAGAATTTCGAAGCTTGAAAAGAACCGCATCGTTTTTTCGAATTTCATCAATCAAAGGTGGAATTAAGGATCGGTTTTTAAGGACGGATCTTGATATTCTGTTGCGAAATCGGATTGAATCCTCATTCTTGTGCATCGAAAGACTTTTTATTTATGATCATTCGGAGACTTTAGAACTATGTTTTATACGGAACTCAATTCTAAAATTGATTATTCAAGAGATGGGCTCAGATGGAACGCCTGGGGCGCTTATGGCCAGGATTTTTTCAGAGTGGGACAGATGCAGGAAATTCTTGCGTTTCTCTCAGACGAACTTCGTATCTCCGAAATTCGAAAGACTCCTCCGACCTCTTTGGAAGAAATTACACTTCCGAAATCCTCCTTTACTCAGACTCAGATTCGAGAATTGAGTAAGATTAGCGGGGTCAAACATTTCTCCGTAGAAAGAAGAGAAAGAATTTTCCATTCCGCGGGAAGAAGTTATTACGACGTTCTAAGGCTTTCGTTCAACACTCTCAAAAACTTCGTAGACGGAGTCATCTATCCAAGTAAGGAATCCGAAGTTTTTAAAATTTTAGAATATTGTTCTAAAAACAATATCACCGTAATTCCATACGGAGGCGGCTCCTCCGTCGTGGGAGGATTGGAAGTTGTCAAAGGTAAGGGACAAAAAAGCGCACTTTCCTTGGATATGACTCGGATGAATTCTTTTTTATCTCTCGACGAAGAAAGTCATCTTGCTACGTTCCAAGCGGGAATTTATGGGCCAAAACTCGAAGAATCTTTAAACGACAAAGGATTTACTCTCGGTCATTTTCCGCAGTCTTTCGAATATTCTACGTTAGGCGGTTGGATAGCCGCGCGAAGTGCTGGACAACAATCCAATCGTTACGGAAAGATCGAAGAGATTCTCACCTGTTTAAAGATCGTCACTCCTTCGGGCGTCGTCGAGACGCTTAGAGAACCCGCCTCTTCCACCGGTCCGGATCTAAATCAAATTTTTGCGGGAAGCGAAGGTTTGCTTGGAATTATTACCGAAGCAACGATCAAGGTCCACAAACTCCCGGAAACGAGAAAGTATTTCGGAATCGTGTTTCCAAATTTTGCGACCGGAGTCGAATTCATCCGGGAAATCAATCATAGAAAGATCCCTACTTCCATGATCCGTCTTTCCGATAAAAACGAAACCCGTCTTTATCAAACGTTAGGCGCTCTTGGTAAGAAAACGACTCCTCTTCGATGGATCAAGAATCGGATTCAAAATCAGGTTCTCCAATGGAAATCTCTCGGCAAAGACAAATGTGTGGTTCTTCTCGGACTCGACGGATGTAAGGAAAACGTTTCCCAAAATTTTTCCAAAATCAAACCGATCATCGACAAATATCGCGGTCTTTATGCGGGAACGCGTTTGGGAGAACAATGGATTCATTCCAGATACAACATGCCCTTCTTACGCAATCACTTGATGGAAAACGGAATCGGGGTGGATACGATGGAAACTTCCACGACCTATGATCGGGTTTTGCATCTTCACAAAGAAGGAATCGCTTCTTTGGAAAAATCGATCCCCGGCGGAATCGCGATGTGTCATATTTCTCACAGCTATCACGAAGGCGCTTGTCTCTACTACACGATCATCTTTCCGATGGATGAGAAAAAACCTGCAGACCAGTGGTTCAAAATGAAACGAATGATTTCGGAAACATTCTTTCAAAACGGGGCTCCGATTTCTCACCACCACGGTGTCGGTTTCGATCATAAGACTTGGTATGAAAAGGCGACTTCCAAACCTGCCTTACTCGGACTGAGAGCCTTCAAAAAGGAAGTCGATAAAAAGGAAATCCTGAATCCGGGAAAGGTGTTTCACTGAGGGGGGGTCTTTAGAGAAATTTGTAGGAGTTCCCACAGAAACCGTCTCCTTGACGGTCTTTAAGCTTTTATGCGATTTTTCTCATCATTTAAAAACGTAGGAGTTCCCACATTTTTGTGAAACTAAAGTCTCACCTCCTAGGGTCGTTCGATAGGTTTTGGGACAAGCTCTTAATAGATTCTTTTCGATACTCACGAACAAAATGAGAAAACCGATAAAAATAGGAAAATGAATCCAATGCCGAAAAAATCCGAAACGTTTTGGGACAAACTCTTAGTTATTCTCGCAGTAATGCTGCTCACTTGGGAACTGAGAGCAGATGGTTTTAGAGGAGAACATGCAGAATTGTTCAATACTGTGAGATGGGGAACCCTTCAAGAACTCAAATCTCTTGTAGCTCAGGGGAAAAATATCCATGGCATTCTGAAAGACTCTGGCTATTACTCTGGGCGGACTTTATTACACTCAGCTTGCGGACGGGAAGGGCTGGACGTAATCGAGTATCTTGTATCGAAAGGACTCGACGTCAATGCCCAGGATGACAATGGAGTGACCCCACTTATGATAGCCGCTCACGCTGGCTCCTCAGAGAAGGTTCAGTACTTGTTATCTAAGGGAGCCGATCCTTTCGCTAAAAATAAATCTGGAGAGACTCTACTATACTATGCTGCAGGTGGCGGGCTCGATTGGTTCGTAGAAGATTTGATCGCTGCAAAAATAGATCCCAATGCGAGTACTCAAACCGGATGGACGCCGTTACATTCTGCAGCGGGATCTGGAAATAAGAATGTCGTCGAAATTCTGATGAGCAAGGGAGCAAACCCGAATGCGAGTACTCAAACCGGATGGACGCCGTTACATTCTGCAGTGTCATCTGGAAATAAGAATGTCGTCGAAATTCTGATGGGCAAGGGGGCAGACGTCAAAGCCAAAACGAATCGAGGCTACACTCTGATTCATCTTGCAATTGAGCGTCATTATACTGATTTAGTTCAATTTCTCATTCAAAACGGAGGGGATGTAAATGCCAAGTGGCTAGATTATGAGAGGGCTCCACTTCATCTCGCGGTTAAAGAAAATCAGCCGCAAATCGTTCTGCTCCTCCTAACACATGGTGCTTTGCCTAATATTCACTATTCCGGATGGGGAAAAGTAACTCCATTGCACATTGCCGTCGGATTCAACTTTGTAGAATGTGCGAAAATACTTCTGGAACATGGAGCCGATCCAAATATCAAAGATGGCCTTCATAAGGAAAGCTCGGCTGAATTGGCAAAAAGAATGGGGCATATGTCGGATCTCTTCAAAAATAAGTAACTGAAATTCAAAAAATCGAAATTTACGAAAAAGAAATCGCAAGGATCCAATCAAAACCCTGATTGACATTCAAACAAAACTCAATTCGAAAAATTGAATTCTTAAAATAACGTGAGTTCGGCGGTTGAAAATGCGAAAACAATTATTATGTTACGATTCGTAGAGAGCCGTAACCTAACCCTACAAATTAAGAAGGCTTTTGGGATAATAAGGATCAAAAACTGATATTTTTCAAGTGTTCCGACAAGAATGATAATTTTTACTTGCAAAAAGTATGATTTTCTGATAGAGAAAAGTCTCCCGAGTCTTTCCGCCCCACCACCCAAAAATCAGGTGGGGTAAGTTTCACAGAGGATTTGTCGGAATTCCGACAGATTTATCTTCGGATCTAAGTATTTGTGGGGTTGGTTATGTTAGAGAACAACACTTTAGTTTCTTATTCGTCCAAACTTTCAACCGTCGAACTCACGTTAATTTATTGAAATACTGGTCTTCTTCTTTCCAAGATGGACCTCATACCTTCCTGGCCGTTTTTGGAAAATACCGCTTCCGAAATAAGTTTGACGTCTCTTTCCGAATTGTGTTCCGCGAAAAATCGAATCGGATCGCGTAAGGATACCTTAATTCCGATCACAGAACCGATCGCCATGTCCTTAAACGGATCGCAGTATTTGCGGGCGCGCGCCATCAAATCTTCCGAGGAAGAAGCGATTTCGTCGATGAGACCGATTTGTAATGCCTCCTCCGCTTTTAACCCTTTTCCCGAATATAAAAGATCCCGAGCTTTTGCGATCCCTATGATTTCTTTGAGCATAAAACCTGGAACCGCGGGAAAATTGATTCCGATTTGAGATTCTGGAAAACCGATCCTTCCTTTTTTTTCGACCATGATTCTATAATCGGAAAAAATCGCAAGTACCGCTCCCAATCCCATAGCGTGCCCGTTCATAGCGCAAATTACGGGTCTTTCTAAAAATAGATATTTAGAAGCCGTATCCAAAGCAAGACGCATAACGTCTTGGATTTCCTCCGAGGTTTTTCCGACAAAAATTTCCGGATTAAAACCGTTCGAGAAAAACTTTTCGTTTTTGGAAGTCAAAATGACTGCTTTGATTGTCGAATCCTTGTTAATCGCGTCTAACTTCGCGGAAATCGTTTTGAAAAAATCCCCATTTAATGAGTTTACTTCGTTGGTTTCGATGTATAGTTCAAGAATATGATCGTTTCTAATTTCGGAAAGCATCTTTACTCCTATTGTTTTCAATTGAATTCGAATTCTTTCCCGAGCTCCGAAAAAAAGAATTCAACGGTTCGATCTTGGATTCTTCCAAATTGATGAATGAAAGAATGTTGTAAACCTTGATCTTTGTCATTTAAAACCGAAATTTAGAATCCGGAATCGTTTCGGAAAGAGCGATTTTTTTCATTTTAATTTCTATCTTATTCTGATCCAGATTTGTTTTCGGTTCAACGATTCTTGTGATCGTGATTTTCGGCGGAAAAGAAACCGTTCCTTGAACTTTCGTAATCGCCTTGAGATTGCTCTTTTTGGAGAGAAGTTCCACGGAGCTGATTCCAAAATCCGTCATCCAGAATGTGATATCTTCTCCCGGTTTTTTAACGAGGATCGCCCTTTCGGAAAGATTCACAAAAGTCGGATCGGTTCCGGCGAGGCCGGAACTGTTGTTGGATAAAAGAGAGTATAAAACTGGAAATGGAATCGTGGATTGTTTTTTACCGCTCGGATCTTTAAAAAGAATGTCCCCCATCGGAAAAATCTGAGTCCCGCCGTTTGCCGTTTTGATATGAATCGAGTTCCCATCCGTATATACTTTGGAAACGATCATTCCGAAAAAAGGATCGGAAAGTTCGATGTACATTTTTCCGGAAGGTTTATCGTAAAGGATTTTTCCATTTGCGGAAAAACTTTCCTTTTTCGGAATAAAGTTTTCGATCCGCATCGAAAATTCGCCCGAGTAAGAAGAATTTTTCGTTTCTAAATCTCGGACAGATTTTAAAACGCGGGAGGCTTCTGGATTTTTAGAAGAAAGGAATTTCAGATTTCCTTTATCCGGAAAGGAAATTTCTTCGATTCGAGCCGCGGCACATTTGCCAAGAATCAAAATAAACATTAGAATATTAAAATATACTTTAAATTTCATGACCGATCGAATCTTCTCTTTTTATTTATTAGAGTTGTTGAAAAATTAATTCTCATTTGTTTTTGTTTCATTGAAATGGCGATTCAAGGGGTTGTTCATATCGACTATTGAATTTTTCAACAACTCTATTGTTTCGATTTTCCCGAACTTTCGGGAGAACCAGTTGGTATTTTTTTTTGGATTCTGGAAATGTCTTCCTTCTTCTTGAAAAGTTTGAGACTTTTTTCCCAATAAGCGATAGCGTTTGCGAATTGGTTTTTTTCCTTATAAACGTCACCAATATGTTCTAAAATGACCGGGTCTTCTTCTCCTTTGTCTTTTAGAATCTGGTACGCAAGTTGTAGATGCAGGAGCGCTTCGTCATGATTTCCCAGTTTGAAAAAAATCCAACCCAGACTGTCCTGATACGCTTCGTTATCCGGCGCGAGCTCAACGGCTCTTTGAACGAGCAGGAGAGATTCGTTCAAGCGGATTCCTTTTTCGGAAAGATAATACCCCAAATAGTTATAAGCGATCGGATTTCCAGGATCGATCTCGATGAATTTTTTCAGATCCTTTTCCATGAGTTCCTGTTGTTCTAGTTTTTCATGAACGGAAGCCCTATAGAAGTAATAGGCGCCGTTTCCTGGATCGATCTCGATTGCAGCATTCAATTCTTCTAATGCTTCTTTATGCTTTTCCTGGGAAGCCAAAACGATTCCAAGCAAGTATCTCGCATAGGCCATTTCCGGATAAGCTTGAAGAACTTTGCGAATAATAGCCTCGGCTTCCTCTTGTTTTCCGGGGGGATTTGCCCTGAGTAGATACGCAAGATGCAACTGAAATTTGAGTTTTTCTTCCTCTTTATGCGCGTTTTCAACCGCCTTTCTGGACATCAAGATTGCACGATATACATAGCCGGATTGTTCGTGACAGGAGGCGAGAAAATCATAAATCTCCGCGTCGCTCCATTCGGAAGTTTTATTCGGAATCGCCAACGCTTTTTGTGCAGTCCTTTCCGCGAGTTCGAACTGTTGCATTCCGAACACGAGTTCCGAAACTTCTCTAAGTTCTCTTAGATACGAGGAGATATTCTTTTCTTTTTCATACACATCCAACATCGCCAAACGAACCGCCAAACGACCCGGAAATTTTTCTTTTATGGGAAGAAGCAATTTCTTCGCTTCCGAGTATTTCCCAAGAAAAACGAGATAAAGACCTTCCAAAACGCTTTCTTTCGGAATTTTGGAATTCTGATTGAGAATATTAAAATATTCGAATGCGGCCGCCCTACTCTCTATGAAATACATTTCCGCCAGTAGATGTTCCACCGAGGAAAGGTTTTTTTTCGTTTTTATAATTTTGTTCAGTTCCTTTCTCGCGGAGGAGAACTTACCTAGTTGATTCCAGGTTTTGGCGAGAGTCAGTCTTGCAGAAATATCTCCGGGATTTCGATGCAGATAAGAGCTTAAAAAATAGAGCGCTTTTTTAAATTGACCGCTCGCGAAATACATTTCACCCAAAGACTTATCTACAAACGATCTGTATTTCTGATTTCCTTCCCGATTTCGAATCGAATCGCTGAGCGATGTCAGATACAAAATCGCTTTCGGATAGTTTTTAAGTTCTTGATTGAGAGAGCCCAAGAGATAAAGAAAATCGGAATCGTCCGAAAAACGACTCAGATTTGTTTCCAGATAGTCACTCGCCTTTTGGAATTCTCCCAAACGAATGAGAATTCTGACCTTTAAAAGATAACCGTCTCTGAAATTGGGATCGGAAAAAATGACCGCATCCGCTTCCTTCTCAGCTTTTTCGAATTGCCCCAGAAAAAAGTGGACGTTCGCTTTGGCCGCTCTGGACACGGGAGAAACTTGTCTTTTGAGAGCTACTGAACAACGAATGTATCGATCGTAATATTCCACGGAATCTTCGTAAACTTTTCTAGATTTTTCTTGAGAAGGAATTTTCGAGGCTTCCGCCTGCCGTTCAAACGCAAGAGAAAGAAAAAACTCCGGAGCGACTAACGATCCCGAATATTCGCATTCGGATTGAGAAAAAATCGAAATCGGAAAAAAGAAGAATAGAAAAGTCAAATACCAAGGGAAAACGGAATAGATATAAGAAAGTCGACTCTGTATGATTTTATTATTTGCTTGATTCATTCGGGTAACAGAACAGATTTGAAAAGAATGTTCCGTTTGTTAGGAACCATCCCGTTCATAAGTCCGGAATTTCATTTTGTAGTCAATCCATTCAGGAGTCGAATCAATTTTCCAATGCCGGAGAGCTCGAAACTTTGTTAACTTACATTCGAGAAAATAGGAAGTACATACTGTTCCTGCTTTTTGTCTGGGTGATCGCGGCCGTATGGATTCTTCCCAATCGATACAAATTATTGAGTAAACTCGCCCTGATGATTCAACCTCCCGGCTATGATCCCAAAATTGCGGGAGAATTTATCGAAAAGGGGGACTCGATTTTACAACAGAAAGTCGCTTATCAAGATTTAGGAGAAAGAATTCCCGATTTGGAAATAATGCGGGAAGCCTGTCTTTATTATTATTCTTTGAGTGAAAGGGATAGCGTTTTATACAGACCGGCTTGGACGGACTCCATGTCGATTTGGAGATTTAAAGATGCCGGAATGGATGGAGAATCGGATGGGAAAAAACTTTCTTCCAAAATTAAATCCAGAAATCCGATTACGGGGAGTTTTAATCCGGGAGAGTATTGGAAGGCTGTTTCTCCGAACGTACTCGAAGCGTTGGACTATTACAAAAGGGCTCTGAATTTTTCAGGACCCGACTTGAGCGTTCCCAAAAAAATCGAAAAAGCCGCCTTAGCCGTTTGTCGCTCTGAAGAAGTTCTTCTTGCATACGCGGACTATATTCGAAACACCGAGGAGACGGTTCGACTTAGGATGGAAAATACGAAAAAATCAAAATCGTTTTTCTCCTGTAATCAAGTCGAAAATCAACCCAACGTACTCACTGAAAAGCAAAATCAGATGAGAATTTGGTCTCAGATCAAGTCCAATTCTTTCGTGATCGATCCGGAAAGAAATTTGAAAGTCAGCGCAAATGATTTTAAAAAGGCTCTCAATCTTCTCGCATTCGGGATTTATAAAACGGGACTTAATTCGATCTCTCCTTTGGAAGCGGACGGGATTTTAGAAAAGTTGCTTTTTTTTTCCGATCCCGGCACGGTAGAGTATGACGAATTACTAATGAAGAGGGGAATGCTCAATTATCAACTAGGGAAAAGAGATCCTTCTTTTTTGAACAAAGCGATCTTTTATTTTAGCGAGGTTTCCAAATCGAACCTCTTAGAAAAAGGTTCCGTTTTTGAATCCAGACTGATGATTGCGCGCGCAGAGATTCGCAGAGGACAATTTGACAGCGCTTTGTCGGAATTACAACAACTCGAAACGACACTGTATACGATTGATAAGTCCTATCTAGTCACTGGCAGTGGAAGAAGCGATCTTATGGAAGATCGTAAAAAACTCCTCAGATACGTTCTCAGAAAAAAAGGAAGATACGAAGAAGCGGACGAACTTTATGTCGAAGAAGATTCGTTATTTTGATTATAACGCGACCCATCCTCCGTTTCAAGACGTTCTCTTAGAAGTTCAAAAGGATTACTTTTCCGACTTTTATAATCCGTCGGGCTCTACCCGATTTTCGCTGGCTAGACAGGGAAAAATAGAATCCGCTCGAAAAACTTTGGAGGAATACACGGGTAAACCCGCAAAGGAATTCGTTTTTTCTTCCACAGGAACCGAAGCGAATCACCTACTCGCACACGCAATTCGAGGAAAATTTTCCGGTTCCGTGATTGTATCCTCTTTGGAACATTCTTCCATGTATTCCGCGTTGGAGTTCGCGGGTTTTGATTTTAGAAAAATTCGTTCGACTCGAAATGGAACCGTAGACATCGCTCATATTGAAACATTGTTAAACGAAGAAGCCGCCCCGATTTTCGTTCTTCACGTCACCAACGAATCGGGAGTCATTCAACCGATCGAAGCGATTTCCTCTCTTGCAAAGAAATTCTCCGTTCCTTTTTTTTCCGACCTGATGCAATCCTTCGGTAAAGTAGAAATTCCTTTTGCGTTGTTCGACGGATTTACCTTTTCCGGTCATAAAATCGGGGCGGGAATGGGCGCTTCCGGAACTTGGATCCGCTCCGACTTGGTTTCCGATAAGGAATTTGCGATCTTTCACGGAGGAAATCAGGAGAACAATCATAGGGCGGGAACGGAAAATTCCCCTTCTATATTAGCTCTTTCTAAAGTACTAAAACATAGGTTTCCGGAACAAAAACAAAAAAACAAAATCCTAAAAAATTTTCAAATCCAAATCGAAACTGTCCTGGAAGAATGCGGTTGCAAACTGATCGGAAAAGAAATGTCTCGAATTCCTACGACCTCTTTTTGTATTCTTCCGACTGACGACGTGGATTTTTTTATGATGGGAATGGAAGAAGCGGGTTTTGTGGTTTCCACCGGATCCTCCTGTAAGTCCAGATCCAGAGAACCGGCCTCTTCTCTTTTATCCATGGGTTATTCTAAGGAAGAAGCATTACGCGCCATTCGAATTTCCACCGGTTGGTTTACTACGGAGGAAGAAGTGAAAGAACTTTGCGTTCAGATCCGGAACGTTTTACGCGCTTTAAAGAACGATTCCTAAACAAATTCGTTTCAAAACGTTTGTTAAAAAATTACCAAATCTCTTTTCGTTTTTTATCGAATACAAGCTCCAGGTGCAACATGACACGAACTTTCATACATTCTATTTTTCTAATATTATTTTGTTTGATGAATTTTGATTGCGGAATCGCTCTTACCGCCGAAGCGACCCTAAAACTTCCTCCGAAAACAAAGACGGAAATTCTTCGAGTCAATTTACTCTATGGCGAAACGAACCGTATGCACGGAATCAACTTAGGAATCGTCAATTCCATCACAGAAAGATTGATCGGAGCGCAATTGGGAATTGTAAACGGCGCGGAAGAAGGCACAGGAATTCAAATCGGCGCGATCAATAATGCGAAGCCTTCCTTCGTCCTTTTGAAAATCGGAATTTTTAATTTGAACTTCTTTTTAACGTGAGCCGGTCGTAAGAAAGTTTGGGCGAATAAGAAACTAAAGTGTTGCTCTCTAACATAACCACCCGGAGATACACAAGAAAGCATTGAACGGCGAATTAAGGGAGATCTTGCTCTTTCGATCGGTGTTGCTAATCTTGCAAGCGGTAGAGTGAATGTTGGATTATTCAACTACGGCTACGGGCTCAACGCAGGATTGGTCAATTGGAACGCAGGGTATTCCGGCATTTCGATAGGCGCGGTCAACATCGGTGAAAAGGAGAATTTTCAAATCGGAATTCTAAACTTTTGTAAGGAAGGATTACTTCCGTTCATGGTCGTCGTAAACTATTGTCTACCGACTCCGATCAAAAATCCGACCGCAAACGAAAATCCATCCGATCCGGAAACGCAATAAATTTTTTCCAATCGAAACCGAATCCTTGAAAAACCTCTTTTTAAAAAGTTTGAAACCAAATAATATTGACAACGAATTTTCGTCGCGTTAAATTATATCAGCGTTTTAACTCGAATTATGAAAAACAAAATCAATCCTATCGTTTATCTCTTCTTCCTTCTATTCTGGATCGCGACGACTAACTGCGGTTTTGCGCTGACCCCCCGAATCACGACTCGGATTCCTCCCAAAACGGAAACCGAAGTGTTCCGATTGAATCTTCTCTACGGAGAACTCAAAAATCTTGCCGGACTCAACGTAGGAATCTTCAATATGGTAGATCGAATGATCGGAGGCCAAATCGGGATCGTAAACTATTCTCCTAAAAAAACGTATGGAGCGCAAGTCGCCGTAGTCAATATCGCGAGCGATAAAGGAGCCGGAATCCAAGCGGGAATCGTGAACTATTCCGAAGGGGATTCCAGAGGGCTTCAGGCGGGAATCGTCAACATCGGAAATAAAAGAACCGGATTTGATCTAACGATCGGCGCCGGAAATTATGACACCAAGGGTTTGATGATCGGGGCCTTCAACTTCTATTCAACCGGAGTCAACATAGGAATCCTAAATGAAAAAGCGAGCGGCTTCAACCTGGGGGCATTGAACATCAAAGGCGGCGGAGTCAACGTGGGCATTCTAAACGGAGGAACCGGAGTTCATATCGGTTTGATCAACGCTTCGGGCGAAAAGGAAACGGACGAGCCGACGATACAGTTCGGATTTCTCAATTTCTGCGGAAAGGGAACTTTTCCCGTCATGATCGGATTCAACTATTGTAAATAACCATGAAACATAAATATTTCCTAATATTACAAAACGCTTTTTCCTTTTTCGGATTCTCACTTTTACTTTTGAGCTGCGGTGTCACCGGATTCACCGGCGAACATACCGTTGTTCGTGTTCCCGTAAAAACGGAAACGGAAGTCTTTCACGCAAACTTGCTCCACGGAGAAGTGAAAAACTTATACGGAATCAACTTAGGAATCGTCAATGTAATCAAAGAAAGATTGATCGGTCTACAAGTCGGAGGCGCCAATTACTCCGAAGGAAAAACATACGCCGCACAAGTGGGTTTGGTCTCTAACGCAGCGAAAAAAGGCGGCTTTACCGTTCAAGCCGGAGTCGCCAACAATGTGGAAGGCGGCGGCGCCGGATTGCAAGTCGGCCTTTATAATAGAGGCGAAAACAAAGGCGTCTATATTACAGCCGGCGCTTACAATAAAAGCGGCAGCGGAGCCAACATCGGTCTCATTAACTACGAAGGCCTAGGCGTAAACGTGGGTGTATATAACTACGGATACGGAGTCAACGTCGGCGCTGTCAATTCCGGAAAAGGACTCAGTATCGGGGCGTTGAACATAGGAGAAGACGGAAATTTACAAATCGGAATTCTCAACTTTTGCACGGAAGGCCCCTTTCCTATCATGATCGTTCTGAATTATTGTTCGAAACCTGCGGAAACAAAAGTAGAACTCCCGGAACAGAGCAGAAAAAAGACTCCTCGAAATAATTGAAACACATTCAAACATTTTAAAATATGAATCTATCTCGAAAGACACGTCTATGATTTTTGCTACGACAAAAAAATTCCAAACGTAGCAAATCCATCCGACGTCGAATACAACAAGATCGGCAATCGTTTGATTAAAAATGGAATCAAATACAGAATGAAGAAATTCGTTTTTTATGCCCTCTTTCTTTTTATCGTTCTCATATCGCTCTTTGACTGCGGCGTCGCTTTGACTCCTAAATTGACCGCGAAGCTTCCACCGGAAACCGAAACGGAAGTTTTAAGATTTAACGTATTTCATGGAGAAATTGAAAATCTTTACGGTCTCAACCTAGGAATCGTCAATATCATCAAAGATCGCTTGATTGGCGCTCAGATCGGACTTTTAAACTCGGCCGATTCCAAAAACAGAAAAAAGAACATCGGACTCCAGGTTGGAATCTTGAATAACAGCGATAGTAATTATTACGGCCTAAAACTCGGCATCTTCAACGTTGAAATTTTCAGACTGGGCGATTCGATGCCCGGATCAGAGGTGGAGAAAGATAGGGAAAAAATCGGAGCTGTGTTGTCCATCGGTTTATTCAACGCCACTCAAGGATTCGTCAACGTAGGAATATTCAGTGGCGGAAGCGTATTCAATTTAGGAATCGTAAACTTCGGCGCGTCTGGCTTCAATCTAGGAATCGTCAATTTTGGAGAAGAGAGACAATTTCAAATCGGATTCTTAAACGTTTGTCCAAAAAACAGAGTCGTTCGCTTTATGCTCATCGCAAATTATTGCACAAGTTTTTAGATCAAACCAAAATCCATAGAAATAAATTCATTAAAATGAATATTTTAAAATTAGAATAAATTTATGAAGAAAAAAATTCAACTCATCCTTCTCTTGTTATTTTGTTGGTTCTTCCACAGCTGCGGCGTCGCTTTGACTCCGAAGGCCACGGTAAAAGTTCCGCCCGACACGGAAACGGAAGTTTTAAGATTTAACGTATTTCATGGAGAAATTGAAAATCTTTACGGTCTCAACCTAGGAATCGTCAATATCATCAAAGATCGCTTGATTGGCGTTCAGATCGGACTTTTAAACTCGGCCGATTCCAAAAGCAGAAAAAAGAACATCGGACTCCAGGTTGGAATCTTGAATAACAGCGATAGCAATTATTACGGCCTAAAACTCGGTCTCTTCAATCAATCCGAAGGAGGGTTCACGATCCAAACCGGAGCAGTGAATCAGGTTGAAAACGAAGGCAAGGGTAACGGCGGAATTCAACTCGGCTTTTACAATGAAGTAACTCTCAAACAATCCGGCAATCAAATCATGGGCGACGGTACCTACTTCACAGCTGGTGTCTATAACTACGGAGGCGGAGGCGTGAAGATAGGACTTTTCAATAGCAGCCCGAGAGGAATTGGTTTGAGTGTAGGCGCGATCAATACCGGCAAAGACGGCAACTTTCTAATCGGAATCCTGAACTTCTGTGAGCATGGTTTTCCCTCCGTAATGATTGGTTTCAATTATTGTTGGAACCTAAGTTTTATGAGATGATCCCAAAAAAGAAACATTCCATTTTTCAAATATTAAGGTAGCGACTGATAGATTTTCTCCGCATAACGATCGGTCATACCCGCCACATAATCGCTGATCACGCGGTACAAAGATTCCTCTTCGATTCTTTCTTTGTAAGTATCCGGAACTTTTTCAGGATGTTTTAAAAAATAATCGAATAAGGATTCTATGATTTTTTTTCCATAGTCGCTCATACGAACCAAATCCTCGTGGCGATAAAGTTTTTCGTACAAAAAGAATTTGAGTTCCCTGAATTTGGAATCGACTTCTTTCGAAAAAGAAGCGATTCGAATTCCCTGTTTCCATAGACGAATCAAATCTTCCGTGGACTCCACCCGATTCTTTTCCAACTGATGGAAGATATTGCGGATCAGATCGGAAACCATGGAATTGGTAAGAGTGCGAATCGTCGTTCGGACTAAAATTTTTTCACCCGCGTCTTTGTATTGGGATTTGCAATTTTCGTAGACTTCTTTCCAAAAGGGATTTTCGGATAAATCACCGAGATGCAGGTAACCCATCTCCCAACCGTCTTCAATATCGTGACTCGTGTAGGCGATTTCATCCGAAAGGTCCGCGATCATTCCTTCTAAAGAAGGACCGCTTTCTTTTCTTTCCAAAAGCATCATGGAAGGATCATAATCGGTACCGTGTTTCATCAAACCTTTCAAAGTTTCCCTACATAAGTTCAGTCCCGGAAAATTCGGATATTTCTTTTCGATTGAAGTTACAATTCGAAGAGATTGTTTGTTGTGTTCAAAACCGCCATGGTCTTTCATAAGACTAGATAAAATTTCTTGACCCGCATGACCAAAAGGAGTGTGACCTAAATCGTGAGCCAAAGCGATAGATTCGGAAAGATGAGAATTCAGTCCGAGCGCGCTTGCGATCGTCCTGGAAAGACCGGCAACTTCGAGAGTATGTGTCATTCGATTTCGGTAATTCTCTCCGACAGAAAAGATAAACACTTGAGTTTTATATTGAAGACGTTTAAACGCACTGGAATGCAGAATCCTGTCTCTGTCCCTTTGAAACGGAAGACGGTAAGAATGCTCTTCTTCTTCGTAAAATCGTCCCCCATTGTTTGTACTGGAAATCGCGTAAGGAGCAAGTCCCGCAATTTCTTTTTGGATCAAATCATTTCTGGAAAAATACACGTTTTACAAAATTTCGGAACTTTACTTAGAAGTCCGCTTACTTTTTTTGTTTTGTTTACTGCTATTTTAAACGAGACGTTTTTTACTGTCCTGAAATCCTAAATTCACAAGGCATTTACTGAAAGAAATGGAATTTTTAAATATTCTGGTTAGTATTTTCTCGGAATACGGATACATTGCCGTCTTTTTAGCGCTCATTCTTTGTGGTTTCGGACTTCCGGTTCCCGAAGACATTTCCTTGGTTTCCGGAGGAGTAATCGCAGGATTCGGCAAAGCGGACCCGCATTTTATGTTTCTCGTAGGAATGGCTGGGGTTCTCATCGGAGACGGTTCCGTTTTTTTAATCGGGAGGATTTACGGAGTACGAGTTCTTCAGATTCCAATGATTTCAAGGATCGTTACTCCCGAACGTTTTGCAAAGGTTCAGGATAAAATTTCTCGCTACGGAAACTGGGTCACTTTTATGGCTCGCTTTATGCCGGGTCTCAGAATGCCGATTTATCTCACGGCCGGGACCTCGGATCGAATTTCATTCTATCGTTTTGTAACCCTTGATTTTCTCGCCGCAATCATTTCGGTTCCGGTTTGGGTTTATTTGGGATACTTCG
>NZ_CP040840.1:2457500-2490000 GCF_006874765.1 Leptospira weilii | reverse complement strand
TTACGGGGATGAGGCATTTCAGGCACTGATATGGAATTTTTACTTTATCTAATCTTTTTCGGAATCGTTTCGGTCTTACTCGCACTTGCGAATTATTACTTTAAACTTCTCTTTCTTTCCGGAAGAGAATCCTTCGAAAGATTTGAGCTTGTGGATTGGATTCGGATTGTTCCGGACGAACTTATCAAATTGTTGGAATTCAACGGAAGTCCTCAGTACGGAGCAATCGCATTCTTTGTTTCCGCCTTTGTTTCTTATCTCTGGACGTTGCTCGGTGGAATCATCGGTGCGCCTCATTATTCCGACGCATTTGGAAACTATTTCTTTCTTTCGTTTTTGTTACCGATAACTTTTTTGACGACCTACGGTGTTCTTGTGGAATTGATTCTCAAGGACCTTCCCTCTACGAGCCCAAATCATTTTTTGGTTCGTTTCTTCGAACAGGAAATTCCCGTTCTCAGTGGATCGGCGATCTCAGTCATTTCTTCCAATCTCGCCGTATATGGACTTTTTCATGAGATTCCGTTTTTGTTCGTGTTGCCAAACATATCGATCATCGCAGTTTTACTCGTTCTTCGCTGGAATGGAAAGGTAAAATTTGGAGGAATTCAGTTTTCAAGTTCGAAAAACCGTTTTACTGAGGAAGATTTTGAATAGGTTTCTTCTAAAACTGCCGATAGGAAGAGCATGAGAATTTCTGTCCTTTTTTTTTCTTTGATCCTGGTTCCTGCAACGCTTTTCGCACAACTCCCGGACGAAACATTACCGGACCGAAGACAACCCACCAACACGTCTGGGCAGGCGATGAATCTATTGGAAGGATTTGCGGAATCTTCCTGGGGTGAAAGTTACGCGAATATGCGTGAAAAATTCTTATCTCTTTCCACAAATCCTCAAAACGAAGAAAAGGTAGAAATCGTTTTCGAAGATAAGGAAAAAACCCTTCTTATTCGCAGAAACGGTATTTTCTATTCGTATCGTTTTTATTCCACTCCTAAAATTGTGACTGATTCCAGACCTAAAAATCAAACCCCAAGTGATAAATCGGAAATGGAAGAGGAAAATCATTCCGCACCTGGAATTTTATTTTCTGTGGGAGTTTTATTTCGATATCTTCCCGGAAAAGACGTGCAGCAAAAACTAGAACAGAAATACGGAAAACCTAAGAAAGAATCCTTAGCCGAAAACAAAATTGGGGGCGCGATTCTTTGGGAAAAAACGGATGAGAAACAATCTCCTCCCAAGGGGGGATACGTGGTTCAGTGGAAAGAGGCCTATAAAAAAATGCCTTTCACAAGAAGAGTGGACTACTTCAGTTCTGCGATCCGATTTCAGATCGAAAAGGAATACAAAGAATTTTTCAGCGCGGAAGAAATCAAAACTCTTCGCGATTTGATTCCATAAAAGAAAAAAATTCCCTCAAAATTCTATTGACCTGCACCTAGCTCTCCCTACATGCTCTAAGCATCCTTTTTTATGGAGCACGTAGGTGGAATTATATCTGGATACTGCAAACATAGATGAAATTAAAGAGATCGCATCTTACGGTCTTGTCGACGGAGTGACCACTAACCCTTCTATCATCGCTAAGTCGGGAAGAAATTTTAGAGAAGTCATCAAAGAAATTTGTTCCATAGTTTCAGGTCCTGTGAGCGCGGAAGTTCTTTCTACAAAGTTCGATGGAATGATGAAAGAAGCCCTAGAGCTTGTAGAGATTGCCGAAAACGTAGTTATCAAAGTGCCTTTGATTCCGGAAGGTCTTAAAACCGTTGTAGAACTCACCAAAAGAAATATTCCTACAAATGTAACCCTTTGTTTTTCCTCTTCTCAAGCTCTTCTCGCTGCGAAAGCGGGAGCAACTTATATTTCCCCGTTTATCGGAAGAGTTGACGATACAAGCTGGGACGGAATGGAACTGATCTCCGAAATCAGAGAAATTTACGACAATTACGGCTATGATACGAGAATTCTAGCGGCTTCCATTCGCGGGCCTATGCATCTAAAAGAATCCGCTTTGAGAGGAGCCGACTGTGCGACTATGCCTCATTCCGCGTTTTTACAACTTTTCAAACATCCATTGACCGATATCGGGCTCGAAAAGTTTTTGGAAGATTCCAAAAAGTTAAAATGGTAATTAAACAAGACACACGATTTTAGAATTTTCTAAATTGTGCGAGTCATTTCGTCTTTAGTTTTCAATTTATTATAGGAGCGAAACTGTTTTTAATTTGGGTTTGAGATTTTTTGAAGGAGATCCACATTCTAACTTTAAAAACAGGTTCGCGGCATTGGATTACATTTGCTACTCGGATGTATGAAAATAATATTATGCGAAAGCGATTGAAGTGTAGTGGGAACTCAACTCAGCAGGACGCTCTTTCAAACTCACCGTTTTTTGAATGATTTCCACATTTGATAAAATCGATTATTAATTTTCGGTGCCTGTTTTTGTAGGAACTGCGTTTTGTTAAGAACGACTCGGCAATCATGATTTCCCTTCAGGCTTTGAACGAATTCCAACAACAACGAAAATCTTTTTCGATGCTCTTTTTCTAAGTTTTCTTACTGAATCTTTTTGAAACCGTAATAATCGTCGATCATCAATTTCATCGATTCCAAAAAACACATAATCGATTGATGAGAAGCGTCGTAGAACAGTTCACAGGAAGTCTGAGTATTCAAATCAACCGAAACCGCAGAATATCGCTTTGCGAGATCTTGAATTTTTGGCCACCAAGTTTTTTCTATTTCCAATTCGTAATAACGTTTTCGATATGTTTCGTAAACTTTCGGCCAAATGAGATAAACTTTTACATCGTTTTCTTTCGCTAACTTCAAAAACCGTTCTACAAAAAAGAACTGAGTCGATCCAAGAGTGAACGTAGAAAGATACAAATTTCGGATTCGTACTGCATCCTTTTCCAACCGATCCGGATCGTTTAAAAAGGTGGTATAGGCGAATTGTTCTCCATGGTTCAAGTTGAGAACCATATATTCCGTGTTTAATGCCGGATTGTATTCGGTTAATTTTTTTTCCTGAAGTCTTTTGAAGAATAATTTTAGATCTGGATTAACTCGTCTAACGGCAAAAAGGCGATCTAAAAGCAGTTTTTTGCGATCTTCGAACGAAATCTGATCCGCATACTTGAGTAGAAATTCGTCGTCCGCTCCGTATTTTAAAAACGGATCGTAAAAAATTCCTTTGGTATCATCGAAGCCTTCCGGACTTACGACATAAAATACAAATTTAGGTTTTAATCCTTGGTTGATGATTTTTTCAAACCAATAGAAACCGTAAGCCGGAACCGCTTGAGGGCCGGAGAAATTATATAATAACCAATCCTTTTGCAGTTTTTTGTCGATTCCCATCGCAGAATACGGATAAGCTCTGGAATCCCCAAAAGCAAGCGCCAAAGAACGTTCTTTTAAGTTCTTATCATGAATCAATTTTTCAAATAGGGATTTTCTTTGGGTATAATAGACCGTATTGCCGGCTTGAATAAAATTCTTTTGAAAGTATTCGAGAGTAAATATTTTATCCAAACAAAATATGAATACGAGAAATAGAATCGGATAATAGATATAAATTTTCTTCATGGATAAAGACCCGTTAAAACCTTGAGTAGAAAAAGTCAGCGTTTCCTGCATTCATTCCAATCATGATAAAAAGAATAATTAGGCCTAAGATTGGCAAAAATCTAGCTTTCCAGATTTCGGGAACCGAATATTTCTCAGGCCATTCTTCTTGTATATGAAATAAAAATACGAAAAGAAGCATATACATTCCCGTTTCGAGTCCTACCAAAGGTTGCCCGTTTTGAAACGTCAAAATTCTTGCAATGGAAGAAGTCGCGGAATTAAAATTCGGCGTAAAAAAGAAAGTCCAGGAAATCGAATATACAACAAGCACGAAAGCATAACGCATAATCGCCTTTACATAAGGAATTTCAGGAAAAATCCTCCAATTCCGCACTTCGAATAATCTTTCCAAAGACAAATAAATTCCTGTAAGCAGGCCCCAAATGAGAAAGTTCAAACTTGCTCCGTGCCAAAGTCCGCCTAACATAAAAGTTACGATAAGATTAATGGCTGTTCTAAATTCTCCCTTTTTCGATCCGCCTAATGGAATATAAATATAGTCTCGAATCCAAAAGGAAAACGTTAAGTGCCATCGACGCCAAAGATCCCCGAAGCTTTGGAAGAAAAACGGAGCCTTAAAATTCTCTGGCAGATCGAATCCCATTAACTTTCCGATCCCTCTCGCCATATCCGTAAGTCCCGAAAAATCGAAATAAAGATTGGCCGCAAATAGAAAACAAGTCAGTAAAAGCGCGATTCCGGAATAATCTCTTGGCGATAGGAACACGGGCGCGATCAATGGGAGAACGGCCGCAGATAATAATCCCTTTTTAACGAGACCTCGGAGAAAAAGCCAGAGACCGTCGATCAATTTGGAAGGGGTCATTGTTGGATTTTCAAATTGATTCCGAACCTGATCGAATCGTAAGATCGGTCCCGCAATCATCACAGGAAAGAAAAAGATAAAAGAGAAAAATTCCGTAGGACTGACGTTCTTATTAAAACCTTCTCGTTTTGAATCCACCGCAAAAGAGATCAATTGGAACGTATAATAACTGATCGTAGCGGGAAGTACGACTTCAAATCCCCCTAAATGGAAGAGAGCCGAAAATTTCGCGTCAAGCGATGTTTTTTCTTGAAGAACTGGAATTGAAAATACAAAACCAATAAACTCCATGAGTAAATAAAAATATTTGAATAAACCCAAATTAAGAATATTGAGAATGACGACAGCCTTCACATACCAAGTCTTTTCGTACAGATATCGATATAAGAACCAGTTGGCAAAAACGACCAGAATGAGATGAAATAAAAAATTAAGGCCGAATACGGAATAAAAAAACGCGGACCCTAAGATCAAGAGATACTTTCTGCTCTTTCCCGGAACGTTCCAGTAGATCAGATAGAACACCAAAAAAAATAAAAGAAACTCAATGCTGATAAAGTTCATTTCCAAATTCCCGTCTCAGTTAGAAGAAATTTACCTTCTTCCAAGTCCAGTTTTTCCAGTTGTATAGAACCGATGCGGATTCTTTGCAGATCAATCACATTCGCCCCAGATGCGTGAAACATCCTTCTGAGTTGTCTTTTTTTTCCTTCCCCAAGAGTAATGCGATACATACAATTTTTACCCGGAACGAGTTTAACCATTTTTGCACGCAGAATTTCCCCTGCATCCAAAATCCCTTTTTGAAAAGTGGCCCGAATCCATTTTTCTCCCGGATCACGGTTTAAAGTCACGAGATATTCCTTTTCGGAACCGTTGGATGGGTGTGAAATTTTTTGAGCTAATTCACCATCGTTCGTCAAAATGAGGAGTCCTCTTGAATTGAGATCGAGTCGTCCGGCAATTTTAAAGTTTTTATAAGCCGAAGGAAGAAGAGAAAAAATCGTCTTCTCGTGAAAACGATCTCCGTGAGAACAAAGATATCCGACCGGTTTGTTTAAAATCAGGATTTTTTTAGATTTGTCTGTCGGTTCTACGATATTTCCTAAATAAGAAACCACGTCGGTCTCAGGTTTGATCTTAGTTCCCAAATCAGTCACTCGTTTGCCGTTGACTGTAATTTGGCCTTTGAGAATCAGTTCTTCCGTTTTTCTACGAGAACCTAAACCGCAATCCGCGAGAAATCGATTCAATCGAATCTCGTCTCGGGCGTTTGAATCATTCTCGGACTGCATAGATTCTTCCATTTCGAAAAGACTCAAAAAATCTTCTATCCAAAACTTTCGTTGACCCAAACTCTCTCTCATACGAGGATAGAAGCAGAAACTTTGTACTGATTCGAAACATATGATAAATCCGCTTAAAAAGAAACCTCGCACTCATTTTCTCCAAGAAGCTCCTGAAAAACCGGATTGGCTCAAAGTAAAGCTTACTTTTCCCGACCCAAAAAACAATCCAGTTGCCATAGTTCGGGATTCTCTGGAGAGAAAAAAACTCAACACAGTCTGCGAAAGTGCTTCTTGTCCGAATCTAAACCACTGCTGGTCCAGAAAGACGGCGACTTATATGTTGGGAGGAGATATTTGTACGAGACGTTGCTCTTATTGTGATGTCGCTTCCGGTAGACCTTCCGCTTTGGATCGGGGCGAACCCAAACGAGTGGCCGAATCTGCAATCGCTCTTGGCTTAAAACATGTAGTAATTACCTCTGTGAATCGAGACGATTTGGAAGACGGTGGTGCAGCTCATTTTGCGGAAACGGTGGAAGCGATACGGGAAGGACTTCCGGATTGTAAGATCGAGCTGTTAGTTCCGGATCTTAAGGTTCGACGGAAATCTTTGGAAATTATTTTTCAGTGTAAACCGGATATTTTCAATCACAACGTGGAAACCGTAAAACGTTTGTTTCCCGAAGTCGCCCCTCAAAAAAAGTATGAACGTTCTCTAGACGTTCTAAAGATCGCCTCCGAAAAAGGATTTCTTACAAAGAGTGGATTGATTTTAGGGATGGGCGAAACCGTGGAAGAAGTGAAAGAATGTATGAGAGATTTAATCGGGGTTGGAGTTTCCTTGCTGACACTCGGACAATACCTTCAACCCACACCAACTCATCTTCCCGTTAAAAATTACGTTCTCCCGGATGTGTTTCGAGAATTGAGAATCTACGGTAATTCTATCGGATTCAAAGGAGTTTTTTCGGGCCCTCTCGTCAGAAGTTCCTATCACGCAGACGAGCAAGTCTCATGGAATCCCTAGAAAACTTCGATTCTTCTCCTGAAGAGATTAAGAAACTTATCTATCACTCTATTATTCAATTTCTTTCCAATCGAGAAAGTCCCGTTAGTAGATTCGAGGTTAAAAACCTTTTGGAAAAAACGATCAACTTGATCCCGAACTTAGACGCACACTGGGCAGAAATCAATCGATTTGGTAAGAATAAGATGATTCTCCACTGGAAAGGACGGATCATGCTCATCGATATGGAAGAAATTTTGGAATCGATTTATTCGCTCTGGAACCAAAGATTCGATTTTTGAAAAGATTTTTACGATTCTACTCGCCTTACATAAGGTGAGTTCGGCATAACAAATCCATAATTCATTTCTGAAAAGAGTGGAATCTGAACTTTGTAAATCTATTCTTAAAATGTAGGAACTCCCACAAACCACGATTTTACGAACAAATTCTGAAATTGTAGGAATTTCTACTTTTAGAAAATTCTTTCTCATGTTCTTACATCGAATTCACGTTAAAAATAGGAAAAACATGAGTCAATAGAATGAAACTCAGCACGTTGCTCCCGTATGGGTCGCAATGTGGGTCAACCCCTACGAGGCAAGGTATAAAGTCCTAACCAACTGACCCTAAAATAATATTGCTTATATCTAAAAAGTTTCTACATTTTTGTGAGACTCAACAAGGCGTCTTGCTTCTATTGTCGCTCGACGGGCTTCGGGACAAGCTTTGAAATCAACTTTTGATACGATTATGACCGTTTACTTTTTCGGATCAATCTTGCCTATTACTATGTAATAAAATAAAAAACCCAGGAGAGTTTTTTTTCCCCTGGGTTTTTTCCACCTGATTTCAGGTTCAGTCTGTTATCAAAATTTAGCTTTCGTTTGGAAGTCGTAAATCACTTCCTGAACGTCCGCTTGATTGATCTTTTTAATCCCTTGCTCAGTATGAACAATCATCGTAGATCCTTGTTGATCCACAATTGCACCGATCATAGAAGATCCGTCAGTCATGATGATCTTTTCGATTCTTTCGTAGTAGTTTACGATATCCTTACTGGATTTCAGTTCTTTTGGAGCGGAAACTAGGATTTGTTTGAATTTCTTAACTTCTTCTTCCTGACGAGTTGCTATTTCACTTTCCAGTTTTTTTCTCTCAGCTTCTAGAGAAGCGGCTTTCTGCTCGTCAATTTTTCCGGACGATTCCTCATTAATATGAACCATTTTTTCCGTAGTTTCTTTATCTACGGTTACAATTGTTCGAATCTCCTCTTCTTCTTTTTTAGAGATTCCGGAACTATCCAATTTTTTCACAACACCAGCGATATTCTTTTCACTGATTTTAGAAGAATCTTTTACATCCAGAGACTTATCGTCAGCCTTCAAAACGGAAGCTTGATTTTTCTCCAGAATAACTTCCGAAGACGCAACGCTTTGTTGGATCTTTTTCAGATTTTCATTCTTCGCGATTTCCTCTTCGCTCAAACCTTCCAAAAGAGCAACTCGAGGAGCCACTGCAACTGCGCCGTCTAAAACTTTTACGACCGCTTTGTCAGATGTAGATCTGTCTACGATAAAGGAAGTTCCTCGCACACCAGCGATTGCGGTTGGAGTGACTATTGAAAATTGATCTTCTTTGGAAGCTTTGTTGACTTTCGCAAAGACTTTCCCGGAAACAAGTGCGAGCCTTGTGTCAGAATTACCCTTCGAATTTATTGTAAGAGCATCAAAGTCAATTACAGAATTTTCGGAAATCCGAACCGCGGACCCGTCTGCAAATTGAATATCGACTTTGGATTTATCTTTCGTACTGACTTTATCTCCGGCCTTTAGACTAGCGCCCAATGTGGCCCTCTCTTCCGTTAGATCAGTGTGAAGAATTTTAGCTTCTCCTACGCTGAACACAACAACAGCCGATGGACTGTTTTCTTTACCAGTAGCGGCTGCCTTGGAACTTTCAGGTTTCTTACAAGCATTGGACACCAAAACTCCGATGGCCAATACGATTGAGGAAACGATTAAGAGCTTCTTCATACCATTTTCCTTAAGATTGGATTGATAACAAGACTGCGGTGGTAGACAGCCTCTATCTATTATTTCTCAACAGACAATAGAATCTTTTTTTTCAAATCTTTCAATTTTTTTTTGCTAAACTAAAACATTTAATCGACAAAATAAACCACTCGATCTGTATCCATATACATACAGATCTACTAATTTAGCGGTTTTTTCTCTACGAACGGTAGATTTGTATTGGTTTCGGAGATGATAGAGAACCTTACGAAAATGTGAATATAGTCGGAATCATTTCGTTGAGTCAAATTTAAGGAACGAATTGTGGAAAATCTGAAGTGAAATTCATGTGATTCTCATTCAAGAGGAAATTTGTGCTCAAAAAACAATTCCGAATTGAATAAACAATCAGGATAGGACAAGAATCTGTTTCAAAATCTCAAAACGTAGGAACTCTTACGAGAGTATTCTAACAGTCAAGTTTGTTCGAAAGTCTACCGGACGGTTTTTTGTAAGAGTTCCTACGTTTGTCACGAATTTACGAACGATTATAACTGATTTCTTTTCAGGTTTTGTGACAGACTCTCAGTATTTTTTCGAACCGATCATTTGAATTTGTCCCAAAACTGTAAAGGCTTGGTTTTTCATATTTTTAAAGAAATGATTTCTTTTTTTAATTTCTTCTTAAAATCGGATTCGTTTTCCGAAAAAAACTGCGTGTCATTTCAGTTCCTTTGGAGACATTGTCTTTATCGAGATGGAAGCCACAGATTCAATCCGCCAAAATTCTACCATTCAGCTTCTGGAAGAAATGGAAAGGAAATATAAGTCCATTCCCATGGAAGCTATCGTCAAACAAGATATCCTCAGACAAGGAATCCATTTTCTTAAAGAAGCTTTTGACGTAACAGGAAAATACAAAACCAAAGATTATTTCATATTCTCCTTTGATCATATTCCACTTTCAGAATTAGGAGAAGGCGCAGACGTCAAAGCTCCTGAGGAAATCAAAGTTTCTGGTGGTCATTTTAGTCTTCTGCCTACCGTTGTTTCCACACGGAACAACCCGAATTCTCCCTATAAAGTTAAAAAGTCTCTGGATGGAAATCCTTCCCTCTATCTTGGCGAAACATTTTTAGGAGATGTTGAGTTTCCACCTCTTCCCGACTGGTATCGTCACAAAACAAAAAACGGAAAACTTCCCGGTGAGATCGCACCCGTAATCGAATGGGGGTATTTGATCTATCTTACCGTTTTTAGAAACTGTCAGTATTTTGGAAAAGAAGAGGAATGCGCATATTGTGATATCAATCATAACTATCGTCAACAGAAAAATGCGGGACGTCCCTACACTGGCATAAAAGACATTGAAGACATCTTGGAAGTTTTATCCTGGATCGATGCGGAAGATCGAACCGCAAAGGTTTATACGATTACCGGCGGAAGTGTAATCACATCCTTAAAGAAAAAAAATGAAATCGATTTTTATTTGGATTACGCGTGGGCGATCGAATCTAAATTTCCGGGAAGATGGATGGGTAAGATCGTCTCTCAGGCTTGGGAAATCGAAGATTGTCGGAAATTTAAGAATGCGGGTATTCAGGTTTATCATCCGAATTATGAAGTTTGGGATAAGAATTTGTTTCAAAAAATCTGTCCGGGTAAAGAAGCCTACATCGGAAGAGACAACTGGATTCGAAGAGTTGTAGATTCCGCGGAAATTTTCGGACCTTCTTATGTAATTCCAAATTTTGTGGGCGGAGTGGAACTTTCCAAACCTTACGGATTTGCTTCCGTTAAGGAAGCGATCACTTCCACGGCAGAAGGTCTGGATTTTTTTATGTCCAAAGGAATCATGCCGCGATTTACTGCCTGGTGCCCTGAACCTTATACAACCCTCGGGACACAAGCGGGTCCTCCTCTGGAATATTTCTGTGAGCTCTTGACCGTATGGAAAGCTACATTCGAAAAATATAATCTACCGATTCCTCCCGGTTACGGTAAACCGGGTCCGGGTAAAGCCGTTTTTTCCGTTTCCGCTTTTATGGACGTGATTGGTTACCAACAAAGAAGCTAAAACGGTATTTGTTTTCATTTTTATCTCTATACATTTTGCCGTTCCTTCTTTAACATTTTTTTGATATCGGTCGATTAAAAGGGATAATCTCAAAGTTTAGTAACTAACGAGAGTTTGGCGTGATTCATTTTACTGTACGAAGTTGGAATTTGAACTTTGTAAATCTATTCTCAAAATGCGGGAACTAGAACAAACCGCGATTTTACAAACAAATTCTAAAAATAGGGACTCTTACTTTTAGAAAGTTTTTTCTCATTTTCTTACGACCCTGCTCATGTTAAACTAAACCGTTTCCTGTCCGTGTCTAAAACGAGTTCGGAGTATCGGAAATGTGAGAATTCCTATACTCTCTCTAAAACTAGTTTTTTTCGGAATCAGAAGAGTAACCGTTTCGAAGCGATCTTCTTGATGTATTGAATTGATTTTACTACTCGGACGCGTGAAAATGATACTCGAAAATAAGCGGGCGATTTTGCAAAAGTACAGCGGTTCTCAAAAATTAAGTCAAATCGGAAAATCCCGACTTTTTAAAGGAAGATTCTAATTTTCGAAATAAGTTTTTCATAGTATTCTATTCGTGCGTTCGAGTAGTAAAATGGGAATTGAACATCCATATCGAATACAGTTTTTGGAAAGAATGAAGCGAACTATGAAAAAAGAAATTTTGTTTAGACAAAATGCGGCGAACTCTTATCTAATATTCATAAATTTGAATGTTTTTTTTCGATCATGCAAGAACGTTTCTTTAAAATCTCCATTTAGAAGGTCTTCCAAAATTGTGAAATCTACCCGGAGAAATATGGAAAGGATTGTGTTTATATCCTCCGTTTTTGTAGTAGGAAGGATTGTTTCGATAATGATATGGATAATACCGTGATTGATTTTGATAACCGTAATTCTTGTTATATCGATCACAATGTTGAGAATATGCTGTGTTTATAGTGCGACAGTCGTCGTAGTATCTATATGGTCCGGAATAACAACAGCTCAGAGATAAAAGACACCCTGCTCCCAAATAGAAAAAGAATTTTGCGTTCGTTTTCATAAAACCGCTCCTCAAAGATTAGACACCTTATCTATAAACATGATTTATCGAATTTAACCAAAATCACTCGAGGAAATTTCTCTAATAAGACAATTTCCTAAAACGAAACGATTGAATTTGTGGAAAAGAGAAATCTCGTTAATCCAAAGGGAAAAATTTTGAAATTCCGTATGTCAGAATTATTCAAAGATCTATATTCAAAAAATGTATTAGAAAAAATTGCGATTTCTTTCTCGAAAAAACTTCCCACCATTTCTCAGAAAGAATGGATTCAAAAATTCAAACAAAAAGATTGGGAAAAGCTCGAACTCAGACAAAGAATTCGAAGGATCGGAGAGTTTTACCGGTAGCTTTGCCAAGATTTTTTCTTCCGAAAGAATCGGCTTCTTACAAAAAGAAACAATCTTTTAAACAAATGACAACCCAAATACACATTCCAGAAAAATATACTTTGGAAATACGGATCAATGGAGTTCTTAAATCCAAAGTCGATTTTCAAATCGTTTCTTGATCTTATAAGAAAATCACGTTAGCAGTTGTTTATACGCAAATCCTAAGGTCGAACTCGTGTTAAGATCAACTTGAAGAAGAGGATTTTTCCACCCTTCTCCACTGATTGGCCCACGCCGCAAACGAGTTTTGATTTCTGGATTGGATGTATAACTTTCCTGTTCCGGAAAATACCGCCACCAAACCTTCACCGCTGAGGAAAAGGGATTTAAGCCCGCCTATCTTTTGAATCGTGTAATTTAATGATCCTTCAAAACCGACAATATGACCCGTATCCACGATATATTGACCATTGACGTCAATCGTATGAATCGCACCAAAACTCGAAAAGAAAAGATCCCCAATTCCACTTACCTTTAAGAAGAACAAACCTTCGCCAGAAAAAAAACCTTTGAATCCTCCCCATTTACTGTCGATCAAAAGGGATTCGGAACCGGCAACATAAGCTCCTCGGCTAAGAATCAAATCCTCTCCGTTCATCTTACGGTATTCTATATCGCCTTGAGTAGCGCTCGTTAGAAAAATCATTCCCTTTCCACTTTCCGCTTTGAACGTATTTTGGAAAAAAGATTCTCCGCTCAAGAGAGCACGTTTTGCAGAAGCCCAAATTCCACCCTCCGCTTTTGTAACCATCTTTATGGCGGGGCTCATCGCCACCATCGCACCGGATTCGGCTCGGATAGACTCTCCATTTTCTAATTGAACTTGAATGATTGGAAAATCAGGTTTTAATAATATTTCGTGTTTCACGGTTCATTTTTCCTTATCTTTTGATCGGAGGTAATTGGTCTCTGAACCAACTACCCAAAGAAGGAACGTTTCTGGATTGAATCCAAACTTTTCCTTTTCCTTTAAAGCGAGCTACAAATCCTTCCCCACCGAGAAAAAAAGATTTCCAACCGCCGAACTTAGTCATCTCGTAATGCAAGCCCTCGTCAAAAGCTACGATATGACCCGTATCAACAATCATTTCACCGTCCACGTTTAATACGTCGATTCCTCCGTAACTTGAAATCAGAAGGGGACCACTTCCGGAAAGTTTGAGGAAGAACAAGGACTCGCCGCTAATAAATCCTTTGAGCCCTTGAAACTTCGTATCCATTTCAATGTTTGGTGAGGAAGCAAGAAAAGAACTCGATTGAACATAAACTGTCCCGGATAATTCGATCTTGTCTACGTCTCCCGGAAGGGTAGGAGCAAGAAGTATCTCTCCGTTTCCGGAAGAAGCGGTAAATGTGTTCATCCAGAAAGATTCCCCGCCGAGAAACGCAGCCTTTAAACTTTTCAAAAATCCCCCTTGCTGCGCTTTATGAGTTTGGATCGTGATTCCGGAACTCATGGACATCATGGAACCGGATTCCGCCTTGATAGATTCTCCTGCGTTCAGTAGAATCTTCGCGAAGCTATATGACGGTTTGCTGAGAATTTCAATATTCATAATATTCCTTTTTTATTATCCAGGGAGAAGACCAGTCAGCCAGGACAAAAAGCCCGAAGGCACTCTCGTTTGAATTAAAACCTTTCCATGACCCGTAAACTCCATAACCAGCCCTTCTCCTCCAAAAAGAGTAGATTTCCAACTTCCGCCCGCTTTTGTAATTTTATATTGAAGACTTTTATCGAATGCAACCACGTGTCCCGTATCGATTGTATAAGATCCTTGAACATCAATCGGAAGAATTCCACCATATGCGTTTAAAAATAATTTTCCGTTTCCCAATACTTCCAAAAGAAAAATCCCTTCCCCACCGAAGAAAGAACGTAGTCCTCCAAACTTGGACTTCATCGTGATGGTTTCATCAGATGCGAGATAAGCGCCCGCTTCTACGATAAGTCCCGTATCCGTAAGATCGACTCCTACTACGTCACCCGGAAGCTCGGGAGCAAATCCGAGCTCTGCGCCCCCGGAAGGAGCCTTAAATATGTTGAAAAAGAAAGACTCTCCTCCGAAAAATCTTCTGGAAATTGCAGAAAGAAACCCGCTTCCCATTTTTGTTTCCACATCGACACCGGGAGTCATATAAACCATGGCGCCCGCTTCTGCTTTGATCGTTTGCCCCGGCGACAGTTTTACTTTCAGAAAAGAATACGAAGGTTTGTGAATGATCTCGTAATTCATAGAAGCAGTAATGTAAAAAGTTGATTAAGAACGTCAATCGGAAAAGTGCTTTCAGAACAGATCTGTATTTTTAGTTTGGAAGATATGGTTCAAAGAAACATTTTGATTACGGGATCTAACCGAGGAATCGGTTTGGAACTTACCAAACAATTTCTCACTAAGGGAGATCAAGTTTTTGCCTTATGCAGAAAGTCTTCTTCAGATTTGGTTCTCATAAAACCGACTCGTATCTTAGAAGGTGTGGATGTATTGGATTCGAATTCGATCCGAGACGTATCAACCAAACTGCTCGGTACGAAAATCGATATTCTCATTAACAATGCTGGAATTCTGATCCCTGACAATTTGCAAAGCCTGGAAGAAGAAAATGTTTTCACTCAATTCTTAGTCAACGCTTTGGGCCCTCTCAAAATGGTGAAGGCGTTTTTGTCGTCTTTGAATACGAATGCAAAGCTCGTCTTTTTAACGAGTAGAATGGGATCGGTCGGTGACAACAATTCTGGAGCGTACTACGGTTACAGAGCTTCCAAAGCCGCTTTAAACGCGATTGCTGTGAGTTTGGCTCGGGATTTAAGTCCCAAGGGAATCTCCGTCGGAATTTTCCATCCGGGAATGGTCGCAACTCAAATGACCGGAGGTCAAGGAATTCCTACCATCGAAAGTGCACGAGGCCTTATAGAACGAATCGAATCTTTGAATTTAAACAATTCAGGAAAGTTTTTTCATCAAAACGGAGAAGAGCTTCCCTGGTAAAAGCAATGAAACATAACCGTGGTCCTTGGGGTACACAGTTGCAGAAAAGAGACAATAGGAATGAAATTGGTTCCAAATTATGTCGGATTTAGCTTTAAATCCTGGTTTGAGAGTCAGAAAAAACTGATTTTAATAGATCTTTTGGCATAAAGTTTGCTTGATTACAGGGGGAGATGAGGTTTCAAATCAGGAAAGAATTTGGATTTTGTCTCTTAATAAATCTGAAAGCGAACTTCGAGCCCATAACGACCGTCTTTTTGGTTGAGGGTCAATAAAAATCGAATACTCAAAACTATGAAAGAAATCCTATATAGAAAATCCATACAAGATAGAGTTAGAATCAAAGGGATTGGGCTTCATTCCGGAAAGGAAGTGAATTTAACGGCTCATCCTGCCCCATCTGGTACAGGAATCGCTTTTGAATATCGGAAAGGTTTAGAAAAGGCATCGATTTCCGTCGAACTCAGCAATGTGGTTGATACCAGTAATGCGACTACCTTGGGAGATGGTCTTCATCGGATTCAAACTGTGGAGCATTTGTTGGCGGCAATTTACGCGCTCGGTCTAACGGATTTGATTTTGGAAATCGATGCCGTGGAAGTTCCGATTATGGACGGCTCCTCGCTTCCTTTCTTACAAGCACTTGAATCGGCAGGAATTGTAAAATATCCGGAAGTTATAGAGCCGATTTACGTTCAAAGCCCTCTTTGGGTTGTGGACGGAGATAAATATCTGGTTTTACTTCCCAGCGATGAACTCAAAGTAACCTACACAATCGACTTCAATCACCCTCTTCTGAAAGGACAAAACATTACGATTTCCCTAGATAGAGAAAAGATCAAACAAGAGATCCTTCCAGCAAGAACCTTTGGTTTCTTAAAAGATGTAGAAGCCCTCCAAGCGAGAGGCCTTGCGATGGGCGGTTCTTTGGACAATGCAATCGTTTTAACCCAAGACGGATATCTGAACCAACAGTTGCGTTTTGAAAACGAGTGTGTTCGTCATAAAATTTTGGATCTTTTTGGAGACATATCTATCGCGGGTCGACCGATTATTGGACATTATCTTGCGTCTAAAGCGGGACATGCGTTGGATATTTCCATGGCCAAACTCGTGATGAGCAGTGTTACCGGAGACGAAATCAGCAAATACAAAAGTCGGAGAATTCCTCTTTTCAAAAGAAAGGCGGCGGTTGTCTAAATTTTCCGATATTTGCGTTCCGGTCGATGTCGATATAAAAACCGGAATTTTACCTGTTATATTTCTTATCTAGAAAAGAATTGTCAGATTCTTCTTTTAGGGAATTCTGTAGTCGAGTTGAAACTTGGAATTCGTTTTAGAATGATCCCCTCCAAACGTATAGTTTTTCCAGGAATTACGGCCTTTCCGGGAAAACTATACGGTAAGGTCTTAAAAACCGGAAAAAAACGAAATACAATTCTCACCGGAACTTACGTTCACGAATCCGAAAAAGAAGAAGAAATACAAAAATTTTCTATCGCGCTGGAAGAAAGCCTTCAAAGTTTGCGGATTTTGATTGCCTCTCTTGAAACTTCCGGACCGGATCAGAAAGAAATCCAAGAGATTTTAGAAACACAGGCTATGATTTGCTCCGACCCGAGTCTTGCGAACTCGGTTCGAAAAAGAATCTCAGAATTCGGAGAGAACGCGATTCTTGCCGTGCAAAATGTAACTCACGAAATTTCTGAAAAATTCAAAGTTATGGAGAATGAATTCTTCCGGGAAAGAGTGGATCATTTTCAAGATGTCTCAAATCGATTGATCGAATTCCTTGCGGGTAAAAAGGAAGAGGATTCCTTTCTTTCCGGTTTGAAAGAGGATCTGATCTTGGTCGCAAGGGAACTGACTCCTTCTCAAATGATCCTTATGGATAAGACCCGCATCCGCGGAATTGCGACCGATTTAGGTGGAAAAACGGGACATATGGCAATCCTAGCGAGAAATTATGGGATTCCTACTATTGTAGGATTAAAGGATTTTTCCACACATGTTAAAGACAACGAATTCATCTTTTTAGATGCGGAATTGGGAAATGTAGTTCGTTTTCCGACTTTGGAAGAAGTGAAGTATTACGGATTTTCTTCTTCTTATCCCACGGAAGAAAGCGGAACTAAAAAAATTAAAGCCGTAAGCAAAGATGGGGTCCGTATTCGAATCAAGTGCAACCTTGAAACCGAGCTCGATTGCGAGCAGGCAATCAAATTCGGAGCCGAAGGCGTGGGACTTTTTAGAAGTGAATCTTTATTTTTAAAATACCAAGACAGAAATGTTTCTGGCGAAGAACAGTTCCTCGCTTATAAGGCAATCGCAGAAGGTATGCAGGACAAACCGGTCATCATTCGCACCTTTGACATTGGGGCCGATAAATTTTCAACGGGAGAACTCGAAGAAAATCCATTTTTAGGAAACCGAGGTATACGGTATTCTCTTTCTCACCCAGAATGGTTCGCCGAACAACTAACGGCGATTTTACGAGCCTCCGCTTTTGGAAATATTAGTATTTTATTGCCGATGATTACCGGTCCCGTGGAAATCGTCCGTACTCGCAAACTTTTGGAGGAATGCAAACGCAAACTAAGCAGTAAAAAGGAAAAATACAATAAAAAAATCAAGATCGGTGCGATGATTGAAACTCCCGCCGCGGTTGCCGCTTTAGATCTGATCGCACGAGAAGCGGATTTTTTTTCAGTGGGAACGAATGATCTACTTCAATACATAATGGCGGTGGACAGAAACAACATCCACGTTTCTTCTTTGTACAATCCGTATCATATCGCTTTTTTGAGAGCTTTGATCAAAATCGTGGAAGTTTCAAGAGATTATGACAAACCGCTCAGTCTTTGCGGAGAGCTCGCATCGGATACAGATTTTACGATCTTTTTAATCGGAATTGGAATTAGAGAGCTATCGGTTTCGATCCCATTTTTAAATCCGATTCGAAAAATTGTCCGATCGATTTCCTTACACCAGGCAGGAATTTTAGTAAGAAAGATCTTAGAACTTTCCGAGCAAGAAAACTACGAGAGTATCGAAGCCTTCCTTTTCAGTAAGCACCTAAGCTAACGTAAGTTCGGCGCAATTTATTTTTCTATAAGAATTTGAACTTTGTAAATTGATTCTTAAAATATGGGAACTAGAACAAATTCTAAAAGTAGGAACTCCTACTTTTAGAAAATTCTTTCTCATTTTCAACCGCCGAACTCGCGTTACGTTAAGAATTTTCGATTTCTAAAATCAAAAATACGAAAGAATCCCATATGTTTTCTTTCTCTTGAAAGAAAACAGGTCCTATATTTTCTTTTTCTTTCTTCAGACAAAGATAAGAATGTTTTTCCGTTCTCAAATAAAATTTTCCACAATTTCCGGAAAGTATTTGAATAAGGTTCTTTAGAAGTTTTGGAAGATTTTTGTCGTCTCCCGGAAGAGCGACTCCCGCGATCAAAATTTCCCGGTTTTCAAAACTTCCTTCAATAACAACCGCTTTCGGGCTCCATTCTTCGAATAATTCCTTTTCATACGTGGCAAGGACCGGGTTTAAAATCTCATGAATTTTGGAACTCATCTTTATCGGAAATTTTTTTCCGAACACTTTCGGGATAAATCCTTTGGTCTTGAAAAGATTCCAGTTTTCAAATCCGTTGATTTTGGAAAGCCCCAAGACAAATCCAGGACTAAGTCCTTGTACAGTGAGCATACCTTCACAACGATCGGCAAGAATCGATCTCATACATAAAAAGCCGAGATTCAGCGGAGAAAATTCCCCCACTTTGGAAAAATCCCAAACCTCGTTTTTTCTAAGCGGCGAAAGATAGAGGTTGTCAAGGGCATATATATCTCCTTGTCCCGAAGGAGAAAATACGGAGAATTTCTGGATTTGTTTCGGAGTGCCAGTCATACAAATTCTATCGGTACGACGTAAAATTCTCCGAAGAAATAAAAAAAGCCGACCTTTAAGGTCGGCTTTCGAAATCCAACAAAAAATTAGAAAATTCTAATCCTGATTTGTAGAATAGATTTTCTTGATTTTGTCGCCGTATTTTTCGGTGATCACATGACGTTTCATCTTCATCATATTGTTAAGTTCGTCGCCAACTTCGAAAGGTTTAGAGATCAGTATAAAAGGAGTCACCTGCTCGAAGGATTTGAATCCGTTTTTGGTGTTGTTCAAGGCTTTAATCTCTTTTCTGTATAGATCGTAGACCTTCGGATTTTCGATCAATTTATCCTTGTTTGTTTCGCTGATTCCATTTTCTTGCGCCCACTCCTGGAGTTTTTCGAAATCCGGAACCACGATCGCACCTAAGTTTTTCTGATCTTGTCCGATCACCATACATTGACTGATGTAAGTGGATTCCTGTAGCTTATTTTCGATCGGCACCGGTTCCACATTTTCCCCTCCAAGAAGAACTACCGTATCCTTCGCGCGACCGGTGAGAGTCAGGGTTTTCTTGAAGTTGATCATTCCCATATCTCCAGTATTCATCCAGCCATCGGTTATCGCTTTAGAAGTGGCTTCCTCGTTTTTGAAATAACCTTTCATGACTTGAGGCCCTTTGACGAAAACAACCCCTTTCAATCCGAGTTTTCCCTGAGTAATTTTTCCGTTTTCGTCCATCTCGGTCAACACCGCATTATTGTCGTTACGGATCTGAAGTTTCGTTTTGGGAGCGATCACACCCACGGAACCGATGATGAGTTTTTCAAAAGTCCTTACGGAAATCACGGGAGAAGTTTCGGTCATACCGTAACCTTCTAAAACGTTGATTCCAATGTTACCGAAAAATTCATCCACGTGCCTGGGAAGAGCCCCCCCTCCGGATATAGACGCCTTTAATTGACCGCCCGTAGCTGCTCTAATCTTAGCAAGAACGATTTTGTCCAACGTAAAACTATTTAGAAGAAACGCCAAACCCGCTATGACGTAGAGAAAAGAAGTCAGATAATACAATTCAGTCCCCGCGAAATAAACACCTAATACACCTGCAAAAACGGTGAGAGTGAATGGCCCCGTTAAAAGAAACTGAACGAACATTAGAATTCCGTAAAAGAAAGACCCGATCGGATTTCTTCCTGTGTAATCCACTTCGATTCCTTTCAAAAAACGGAGCGCTTGATTTTTCTTTCTGGAAAAGAAATACGCGAGTCTAAAAAGACCTCTGCGAAAGGCCGGAGTCTGAGCCGGATCGTTGATCCGGGTATAAATTCCGTTGTAGATGTTTTCCCAGAGTCTAGGAGCGGAACCCATAAACGTAGGCTTTACGGTAGCCAAATCCTGACGAAGATCTCTTACATTCGTATAATACGTAGCGGCTCCGAGTCCGATACAAACATACTCCACAACCCTTTCGAACACGTGCCAAATCGGAAGAATGGAAAGAAGACGAGCTTCCGAATTGATATCCAACATAGGACTTACGTATTTTATTTGATGCATCATGTTGGAATGTTTCAACATTACACCTTTGGGAAGTCCGGTAGTTCCGGACGTATAAATCAACGTGAAAAGGTCTTCCGAATCGATTGCGGAAATTCTATCTTCCGCCTTTTTGGATCCGCCTGCCCGAAGCTTTTTACCTTTTTCAATTAGATCCTGCATCTTCAATACGCCCGGAGAAGCGCTCATCGGATCCATCATGATCAAAGTTTTTACGTTAGTCAGCTGAGACTTATTTCTGTTGAATTTTTCGAGCATCTTATCGTTTTCGATAAAAACAACTTCCACTTCCGAATGATTGAGAATATAAACAATTTCAGAATCAGTAATATCGGTTCCACGCGGAACATCCGCAGCGCCCGTAAGAATCACGCCGTAATCCGCTATGATCCATTCGATCCGGTTGTCAGCAAACAAACCTACTCTTTGTCTCTGCTGAACGCCTAATTCAATCAAAGCTTCTGCAAGTTGAATTCCTTGCTCGTACAATTGAGAATACGTCATTGGGTAATAATTCTTCTTAGAATCCTTGGAAAAAAAAGCCGGTAGATCCCGATATTTTTCCGAGGATTCGCGAAACAGTTGCGCTAAATTTTCCGCCATCAAACTAATTTAACTCCTGGTATCTTTCGTTATTACAACTTAGGAATTTCGACAAAGATCCTGTTGACAAGGATTCAAGAGTAAATAGGGAACCTAAGAAAGAAACCTTTTTTTCAAAATTGCTCTCCGGGAGTTTCTATTTTATTTACTTTGTTATGTAATGCTTATGGCGCGGAGAACCAATTCGAAAAATTTGCTCTGAGTTTCGGATAATCTTTTTCTCGGATGCCGTACTGAATTTTCAAGAGAGTTCCCGATGGACTAAAAACAATCAACGCGGGTTGCCCTTCCACTTTATACTGATTGATGAAAGTAAAATCCCGATCCACAAAGAACGGGTAAGTCATCCCGAATTCCTTCGCGGCTTTCAAGTGTTCCTCTTTGGAAAGTTCCGGCTCGGTGTTGATTCCCAAAAGAACACCATTCTTTCCCTGTAGATCTTTCGAAAGTTTTTCTAAAACCGGAACCGCGTCTTTACAAGGCTCACACCAAGAAGCCCAAACATCTAAAAGTAAAACTTTTCCTTTATATTCCTTAAGGGATGACGGGTGTCCGTCCAAGTCGTATAGGGAAAGTTGATAGAGGATTGATTCTTCCTTGGTAAAATTACAGGCGAATCCCAGAAAGAAAATGAATAATAAAATCGGACGAAAACTCCGCATGATCCCCATCCTATTAAAAAACCTGATTCAAGTAAAAGGAAAAAATCTTTCCAACACAATCGTTCACTTCAAATTAGGATCACTCCAGTGAATCCAATCTTTTACAATTACTTCTCAGGTCCTGAAGAATTTCTATCTTATTTGAAGAACGATCGATTTTATGGTTTTGGATTGATTTCCACACCTGCACAAAAGGAACCGTATTTTTCGGAAACAGATCGAAAGGCAAAATTGGAATTTAAACAGGGTCGACTGTTGATTTTACTCGAAGGAAAAAAAAATTCGAAATCTTTTTCAATAAACCTAACCGAAACAAATTCAAAAGAAAGACGTAAGCTTGAGTTTTTCCCGGATTATTTCCACTTTGAGAATGGAGAAGAAGGATTTTTCGTAAAACTTCAGCCTTTAGATCGAAAAAGAATCCATCTCCAGATCGATTCTAAAATCGGTTTGGAATTTTCAGGAACCCTTACCCGGCTGGATGGCTGGAAAAAATGGTTTTTAGGTTTATCGTGAAATCAACCGTAGAATTGTTTTACAGTGACCTTGAGTTTTGTGGGAGTTCCTACATTTTCCCTGCAACGAGTTTAAACCAGATTCTTTGATTTTAAAACTTCTCGAATTTGATCCGAAACTGTTTTTGCGGCGGCGCTTCGATAGAATTTTCGAATGTCCACTTTCTTACCCAAATACGGCTTTTTAGAAAAATTCAAAAGCGCCAGAGTCCAAAGTTTTTCTTCTAGTTTTAAATATTGAATTTTATCCCCGCCGATTTCTCGAAAGACGGAAAGATCCGTGACGATCGCGGGTTTTTGAAGACTCAATGCCTCCAAAAGTGGAATTCCGAATCCTTCATACAAAGAAGAAAATAAGAACAAAACACACCTCTCGTACATGTGAGCAAGCTCCACATCGGTCGGACTTTCAATCCAAATGATGCCCAAGGCTCTGCTTTCCGGACTTCGAAGAGTTTCAATAAATTTAGGATCT
This sequence comes from Leptospira weilii, assembly GCF_006874765.1. NCBI lineage: Bacteria > Pseudomonadati > Spirochaetota > Leptospiria > Leptospirales > Leptospiraceae > Leptospira > Leptospira weilii. The sequence goes on along the minus strand of NZ_CP040840.1, from coordinate 2,467,011 downwards.
TCCCAACCGGCTTTTCCGCCGATTACCCAGGAGAGCCTGCGATTCAATTTTACGAATTTTGAATATTCAACATAAGCATTATACAAAAATTGATAATTTTTTCTGGGTTCGACGGTCGAAACCGAAAGGAAAAATTTCTTAGGAAGAGAATCTACTCTGTAGCCCGGCTTTTTCTTGAGCAGGCCTTTGAATTCGGAAAGCTCGATTCCGGGATAAACGACTTGCATCTTTTCTAAAGGGACATGAAAGAATTCAGCTACTTCGTTTCGTGTGGATTCGGAAATAGGAAGTAGTTTGTCCGCACGTTTGATGGAACGGGCAAGATAAAATTTTTGCTGAATTCTCGCGAGAGTTCTCATCGTATTTGGAAAACGATACGCAACCAGATCGTTGTAGGTGAGAATGGTTGCGGTCTTTCTAGAAAGAAAAGGGGGAAATACCTGTTGGGTTCCCCAAAAAAGATCGAGTCGCATTTTTCTCAACTGTAACGGAAGAGCAATCGCAAAATAAAGTCCTCCTCTTTTGGAAAAAAAACCTTCTCCTTTGACAAAACGAATTCCGGGAAGATCCAAAAGATTTGCGTAACTCGGATGAATATCTTTGTGGGAGAAAAGATAGAACTCAAAGCTCGTATCCTTCCCCAAGTCGAACAAAACGCTGTGAATCATCTTGCCCACACCGGAAACGGGAGTAGAAAAAGGCCTGGCATCTACGCCGATTCTAATTGTATGAATTATATTTTTTGAATATTCTTTTTTTTTCATAATTCCGCTAAAAAAAGAAATCAATCATAGTCTTTTAGGCCCGATTGAAAACGCGATTTAGAATTTTCCCAAATCTGTATGAGAGACGGAGTATGTCCCGCTATAAGCCCATCCCCTCTTCCACCCACTGTCTGAAACTTATAGGGCTTACCGGATCGAATTTCCAAGTCAGAACCTCCCGATGCATTTACGAGAGCGATTCCCGCGCAGATATCCCAGTCATTTTTCGGCTTTAGGGAAATCGAAAGGGACGCTTTTCCCGCCGCCACCAAACCGAGCTTATACGCGATCGAACCAATCGCTGAAAACTCCCAACCGACAGGAGCCATAGAGGAAAAGAAAAGTCCTTCTTTTTCTTCGGTTCTAGAAATGAGAATTTTGTTTGTAGGCTTGAAATTACTTAATATTTTTGTAAAATTCTGAGATTCAATAGAAAACGAATTGGGCATCTCTTCCAACTTCTGATAAACAACGCCTAAATTCTCCGCTCCATAGATCAATTCGCGGGTAACCGGATTGAAAATGATTCCGAGGACCGCTTTGCCTCTGACGGAAAGTCCCAAACTGATCGCAAACTCCGGATTTTTATGCACGAATTCGCGGGTCCCGTCGATCGGATCCAAAATCCAAGCCGCGGCAAATTTGGAGATATCCTTTTTTTCCGAATCTTCTTCAGAAAGAATCGGAATATTCGAAAAATGTAAATTTCTGGAAATATGAGCCCCGGCTTTTAGATCTGCCTCGGTGACTGGATCGTTTTTTCCCTTATCTTTAACCTTAAAATCCGAATGATAGATTTCTAATACGATTTTGCCCGCTTCCAGAACGGAGTTTACGGCGGGCTGAAGATACTGAATCGAATCCAAAAAAGAAAATTACTTTCCGCCTGGATTAGCGGTGTTTTCCTTATGAGGGTCGTCTAAATTTTCGGGACGAAGATAAAACACTTCGTTTTCAGGGGTTTGGAGATAGATTTCGGGATCCATTTTGAAGCTGTAAAAGAAAAGATATTTTTTGAATTTTACGTAAACCGTATACGTTCCTTTTTGAGGTTCATAAAGCATCGTATCCGCATTCAGATCCTTCGTGATTTCTTTGTATTCAAGATATCTATGGTGGAGCGTATATTTTACCGCAGAAAGAAGATTCTTTTCCAGAGTCGCTTTTTTTGTTGCGTCCGAAAGTTTCACGTTCTTATTAAATTCTTCTACTTTGTTGAATTCTTCCACAACACCTTGTGATTTTCCCGCTTGAAGGCCGACAAAAGCTATGAGGAGTAAAAGAGAGATTGCGAGTATTTTCTTCATCTGGTTTCCTATTTCCGATATTAATATCGGATTTTAGAACGGGCAAACTTAGCCCTTTCTTATAATTTCTCAAGCGGGGTATAAGCAACAAAAAAATTCTTTTCAACGTTTCCGAAGCGAATAGAAACTTTCGTATTTTTTTCTTTTCCCGAAACTGTTTGAATCGTCCCGATTCCGAATTGTTTGTGTTTTACCCGGTCTCCCGGTTTTAAATAGAGATTAGCAGGATCCGGTGTGGATGAAAGGCCTGTAGTAAATTTTTCTTCGACTGGCCGAGTCTTAGAAGCCAAGGGTGGTCCCTGAGGTCTTCTCGCAGTACGTTCCCGACTTATGCGTTCTCCGAAACATTCTCTTGGAACTTCCGATAAAAATCGAGAAGGAATTCTGTCCTCTACCTTACCAAATTTTCTGGAAGTCCTACAATAACTCAGAAACAATTGTTCCCGAGCACGCGTAAGAGCGACGTAAAAAAGTCTTCTTTCTTCTTCGTCTCCAAAGTGAGAATCTTCCAAGCTCATACTGTGAGGAAATGTACCTTCTTCCAACCCCGAAAGAAAGACGATCTTAAATTCCAAACCTTTTGCGTTATGCACCGTCATGAGATTCACGTAATCGGCAAGCTCTTTCGATTCTTCCTCGCTTGTAATTAAGCTGATCTGATTCAAATATTCTTCCAAGGAGGGAGAATCGGAATTTTTTTCGTATTCCTCGATCGAATTGACAAGTTCCTGAAGGTTTTCTAGACGGGCGATTGATTCTTCCGTACCTTCTTCCTTTAAATGGGACATGAGACCAGAACGATTCAAAAGTTCTAATGCGATTTCGGAAGGAGAAGAGTTCTTTTCTGCTTTTTCAATCAGATCGCCGAATAAATTATAGAGTTCTCTCCCTTTGGACTTCGCCGCTTTTTTGAGAGGAATATCTTCTTGACCCAAGGCTTCCAAAAGAGAAATTCCTTTTTCCAGAGAAAATTCACGGATCTTGTCGATTCCGGAATCGCCGATTCCTCTCGGAGGATGGTTGACAATTCGAAGAAGCGAAACGCTGTCGAGAGGATTGGAAACCACACTCAGATAAGCGATAAAATCCTTGATCTCCGCCCTGTCAAAAAATCGGAAACCCCCGAAAATTTTATACGGGATTCCCAGATTCCGAAGCGCTTCCTCAAAATATCTGGACTGAGAATTTGTTCTATAGAATATTGCAATATTCTTATATTCCGTTCCGTAGGAATATGCGGAACGGATTCTGGTAATCACTCCGTGAGCCTCCTCGGATTCGTTTTCAAATTCGTTCAACACGATCGGAGAGCCTTCGGGATTATTCGTGAATATTTCTTTTTGTTTTCTCTGAGTGTTGTTCGAAATCACTTTTGAAGCCGCAAGAATGATATTCGACGAAGAACGATAATTCTCCTCTAGTTTGATGACAGTGGATTCAGGAAAGTCCTTTTCGAAATTCAGAATGTTTCCGATATCGGCCCCTCTCCAGGAATAAATGGATTGATCGTCGTCGCCGACAACACAAAGATTTCTTTTTTCACCCGCGAGAAGAAGCACCAACTGGTATTGTACTTTGTTTGTATCCTGATATTCGTCTACCATCACATATTCCCATTTATGACGGTATTTGGCGATTGCATCCGGGGATTTGTGAAAGAGTTGTACAGTTTTCCAGATGAGATCTCCGAAATCGAAAGCACGGTTCGCGTCTTTTCTCTTTTCGTATTCTTTGTAAATTGCGGATACGGTCTTGGAAAAATCGGTGCGTCCTTCCTTTTCCAGATAAGCCTCGGGAGACAACATCTTATCTTTCAAGCTACTGATATAATTTCCGAGCATAGAAGGTTTGTAAAATTTAGGATCCAAGGAAAGATCTTTTACGACTTGTTTGAGAAGGGACTCTTGAAGAGTCGTATCGTAAACGGTAAACGCACTGTCGAATCCGAAAAAAAACGCTTCTCTTCTGAGGATATAAAGACAAAGAGAATGGAATGTTTTAATCTGAAGATTTGCCGGAAAGAAAGGAACTAAGTTTTTTACTCGTTCGACCATCTCCGCGGCGGCCTTATTCGTGAAGGTCAACGCGCAGATTCGATCGATTCCGTGATTGACGAGAAGATTTGCGATCCTATGAGTGATAACCCTGGTTTTACCCGAGCCTGCGCCCGCCAAGATGAGTACTGGGCCGGTTATCTGCAAAACGGCTTTTTTTTGTTCTTCGTTCAGACCTATAAGAAAAGAAGAGGTCAAAATCTATAATCTCCGATTCCAAACACAAACTGAAATGCATTATCGGATTCAAATTTCGTAAAAGGATGATCCGGAACTCCAGAATATTTCAGTTTCTGAGCAAAATAAATTCGCAGAGGAAGAACCGGAATCTGAATTCTGAGACCGATTCCCCAGGAAAACCGGAATTTGTCCAAAGCGATATTATTTCCGGAAAGTACTAGGTTGGCAGGATTGTTGAGTTCTTCGTAAGTATAATCTGCTTTTCGAAGGGCGTTTAGATTGTAGTGATTTGAAAGAGCATATCCCATGGGATCCTTTAATTGAGCTTCTCTGACTCTTTGGTCGTAGGTTGTAAACAGATCCCTTCTGACTCCGGTCGCTCGATTGACTTCCTCATACAAGGCTCCTGCGTCGAAAAAAGCAACTAACCAGAGTAAGGTGGGTTCGATCGGAAAGCGAAGTTCGGAGCTAAAAAGCATCCTGGTCGCAGCCCCGTCTCTCCATTCGGTAGGGTATTTTGCGTCGTTATAAAACCAACCGCGAAGAGACTCATAACCGCCTAAGAACTGTAAGTCTTGCAACTGAATGTATGGCCTTTGAATCGGATCCTGTTTACCGTAATACGGAACCCTTTGGTATGTAAAAAGAGAGGAGCTTCTAAATTCTTGTACGACTCTCCATCGTTTGAGTGCGTTGTTTCTAAAGAGTCCAAAAAAACTATAATCAAACCAAGTATGATAGTATTCCGCAAGAACCCTATATTGATCGAAATGGGATTGGCCACCTAATGCTTGCCCAACGTTGTCCATCTGAAAAAGCAAGTCATAGCCCTGTGTAGGGTTAAAAACGTTATCTCGAATGTCATACGCGATTCCATTCGAAACCTGAGAACGGAATTGCCAGCCTCTACGAACTTCCGCAAGAACTTGATCTGATACAAGAGAAGACGGATTTGTGGAAGCGTAGATACTTGGGGAATATCTGTGAAAATGAGTCCAGTTGATAAAAATCCTGTGACCGATCCCGACGGTAAAACCGACCCCGTCTCTAGAATAAATAGCCTGTTCCTTGATTGACTGTTGGTTGTTATTCTCCGTAATTGAGACGGCGCCTACGTTATAAATTCTAGAGGAATAAAAAAGAGAAAGAGAAAGAGACCAAGGTTTATTATAAAGCCAAGGTTCCGTCCAAGTTATCTGAAAGAGTCTTCGGAACGGACCGAATTCGAGACGTCCAGAAATTTTTTGACCCGTTCCATTTAGATTATTTTCACCGACCTCAGTAAAGATGGAAAATCCGGTGATTGTGCCGTAACCGCCGCCCATAGAAACCGTTCCCGTAGGTTGTTCAAGAACTTCGATGATCAGATTCATTTTCGTCTGGTCCGAACCCGGTCTCATGTTAAAGTTAACTTCTTTGAAGTAACCCAGGTTATAAATTCTTTCCCGAGAACGATTGACTAGAATGGAGTTGAACAGATCCCCCTGTTTGAAAAGAAGTTCTCTTCGAATTACACGATCCTGGGTTTTTTTATTTCCTTTGATGATAACGTTTTCCACATAGGCGAGATTGTTTTCTCGAATATTAAAATCCACATGAACGAATTTTTTACCGTGTAACTCGGGTTTGGTATTGTAGAGTTGTCTCAATCGTTTGATATGAAGTTGGGAATATTCGTTTTCACAGATTTTTCTTTCTTCCTCGGATTTACGGCTGTAACAATTTTCGTAGTATTCTAAATTCTCACGATCGAGAGAAATCACCTTTCTACGAGGAATCACCTGCGCGAAGAGATAACCTCTCGAACTGTACATTTCGTTCACAGTCCCCCGATCCCGCATAAAACGAGTTTCATCAAAAATTGCTCCTACGTCCCCGTCGCTGTAATCCAAACTTTTTTCGATTTCTTTGGGAGGAAAAAGAGGTTTCAATTCGTCCTTTGCAGTTTCCGGAGGATTCTTCTCTTTATTCAAAAAGAGGGGTCTTCCTTCTCCATCCAAAGACGTATCATGGTTTACAGTATAGCCGTTGAAGAAATAAATCTGACCTTCGGAGATTTTTATGTTTACGATGATAACTCTTCTATCTTTTTTTTCCGGGTTTTCCCAATGGATCTCCCAATTGGTTCCTTCCCGAATCAATTCGGCGTCAAGATAACCTTTACTTTTGAGATAAGCGACGATGGTATCCTTATCTTTTTCAAAGGAAGATTCCTTGAAATTACCGCCTTCGAAAACCCCTTCCTCTTTCATTTCTATAACAGAAAGAATCTCCGAAGTCTCGATGGATTCATTACCGTAAACGTTGATTTTGGAGACGGGGATTTCTTCCCCTTCGTCGATGACAAAACGAACTCGAACCAAATTCGTTTTCGAATCTGGTTTTCCCAATTCCACTTTTACATAAGCGAGAAAAAATCCTTCGTCTCTGTATTTCTGAAGAATCAAATCTCTCGACTTAGCGATCTTTTGGGGTGTGATTACTTCGTTATCTTTGAGAGGAAGTTTATCTCTGAGATCTGCCGGAAAAACCTCATCCGCGCCAACAAACTCTATTTCTTTTACTCGCGGCCTTTCTTTGAGGTCAAAGATGATACGAATTCCATCCGAAACTTCTTCTGCTTGAATATCGACGAAATAAAAAAAGCCGGAGTTGAAAAGATTCTTTAGATCCCGATCCAGAATTTTTTTGGTAAGAGTTTTACCGATTTTTATCTCGATCATCGATTCGAGATCGCTATCGGGAGTATTTTTATTTCCTTTGAATTTAACTTCTTTGATGACTTTCCCCAAAAAGTCGTTTCGTTTGGAAAGAATTTGAGTCAGCTCACCTGAATAGAATAAAAGTCCTAAAAGAATCACAAGCACAGATCCTTTTAAAGTTGGGGATAATATTCGTTTCAAAGTAAAAACTAAAGCCACCTAGATATTTGCAACTAGAACCAAAACCGTCCAAAATCGGAATTTATTTTTCTCCGGAACCAGTTTGTCTTACCATCGCTAGGTTAAACTTACTTACTCCTGCCTCATTTACCTTATCGATTACTTTAATCACGGTCTGATAACTTGCAGTTCCGTCTCCTCGGATGATAACCCGATTTTTGCCCGGTTCCCTTTTCTCCAAAGGACCAAGGAAAACATTGATTTTTTCCGCCAGCTTTTCCAATGGAACCGGATCGGTATCCTTGTCTAAGAAAGTCTTACCGTCTTTATTGACCGTAATCACAAGTTCGTCTTTTTTCTTTTCTTGGGCGGTCGAAGAAGATCGAGGAAGCTCGATTTTCATGACCGTTGATTTTTCCAAAGTCGCGTTCATCAAAAAATAAATAACGATAAAAGAAATCACATCTATCAAAGGAGCTAATTCGATTTGCCCTGTTTTGCTTGCGGAAGATCGAAACTTTCTGAACTTCATATTTATTTCAGATATTTAAGAGCTTGGCCGGAAAGATTTTCCATTTCGGCAATCGTATCTTCTTTTTTCTTTTGAAAATAGTTATAGGCAACATAGGCAGGAATCGCAATCGCAAGTCCCATCGCGGTCGTAATCAAAGCTTCGCTGATTCCTACCTCGGCTCCTCTCGTTCCAGAACCTTCCTCGAAGGAACGAATGATCCCAAGTACTGTCCCAAGAACACCAAGAAGAGGAGAAATTGTCGCGATAGTCCCGAGTCCGGAAAGAAATCTTTCCATTTTCAGAATCTGTGCAAAACCTGCAGAGAGCATTTCCTCTTCTGCCGCTTCTAGATTTTTAAGCGAAGATTCGATACCTGCTTGAAGAACGAGAACAGAGGGCCCGTTGTTCATACCTTTAAGATAATCGATCGCTGTATTCCAATTTTTTTGGCGAAATAATTCTTTGAGAGAACGCCAGTCATCGAGAGTAATCGGTTTCCACTTAGAAAAATAGATCAGTCTTTCAATAATGATCGTAAAACCGATGATGGAAACTAAAACAATAACAATCGGTACAGACTCCGGAGGAATTGCAGAAATTAGAGAATCGGATTTGGCTAAAAACATTTCAGTAAAATTCTCCCATGAGTAGAGTTTAAAACTCTACTGTAGCTGCCAAACAGTTTTCTAATTCGCGTACCTCCTTTTTGTGGGGATTCGAAATTGGGAAATCTGTATCCTAAACCGCCTGTTTCTTCAACAGTTCTTTAGCGTGTTCTAGAGCGCCTTTCGACACTTTCTGACCTGAGATCATTCTTGCAAGTTCCAAAGTTCTCTCCTCTAAACTCAAAAACTCCGTTTTTGAAAACGTCCGTCCTCCCTCTACAGACTTCGTAACTTTCAGATGATCGTTTGCTGCGGACGCAATCTGTTGTAAGTGTGTGATCAAAATCAATTGGTGATTTTCCGCCAAATTTCTGAGTTTTCGAGCCACATCCATTGCAATTTCTCCGCCTAAACCGGAATCAATCTCATCGAAGATCAAAACCCGTAAATTGGCCTGTCTACCCAAAATAGAACGAATTGCAAGCATTACTCGAGACACCTCCCCGCCGGAGGCGATCTTACGAAGCGGTCTCGGCTTTTCGCCCGGATTCGGACTGAAATAAAATTCGAGCTGATCAAGTCCCGACTCGTTTACGATATAACTTTTACCCGAAGCCGATACTTCTCCTTCCGGACTCGGTTCCCAACGAAGTACGACTTGAACCGCGGCCCCTGGCATTCCGAGCTGTTCTAATTCGGACTTGAGGGAAGATTCAAAACGAATGAGAGATTCCCTTCTCGCTTTGGAAAGTTGAATCGAAAGAGAGGCAAGTCTAGAAGTCACCTTCTCGATTTCAACTTGCATCGATTCTTTGTTCTTCGAATTTTCCTCCATTGCTTCCAATTCTTGTTCTGCTTTGCTTTTGCAATCCAGAATCGCAGTCAAATCGGAACCATATTTTTTTTTCATTTTGGAAATCAAATCCAAACGAGACTGAACGAATTGAAGTCTATCTGGAGAAAAGAAAATCTCCTCTTTTTCGTCCAAAATGGATGAATTGATCTCTTTAAGTTGAATATAAATTTCCTGCAAAGAATCCAAGGTCTTTGAGAAATCGGGTTGAATCGATTTGATCTTTTCTCCCGCGTTTAGAAATCTCGGAAAAGAAGGAAGAATGGCGGATTCACTGTCCGCAAGATACGAAGATAGAATTTCATAATTCTCCGCAAGAAGTTCTCCATGAGCCAAAAGATTTTCCTCTTGG
>NZ_CP040840.1:2435000-2447500 GCF_006874765.1 Leptospira weilii | reverse complement strand
ACCGATATGTTCCAAAAAGGAGATCGTATTTAACCATCTAGAATGTTGTTTCGGTTCTTGGATGATTTTTTGGAGAAAAGAACGAATTGGTTCTGTGGATACGGAACTTTTTGTCGAGGTTACGATCATAAACATATCCTTTTTAAGAGGGCGGAAAAAATCATCGCTTTTTAAACTTTCTTTTGGATTTTATGTAGGAAAAGAACCTTGGAATTTTAAAATCCTAATCCTCATGAACACATCACTAACCTCCCTAAAGCAATATGGAAGTCTCATCAAATTTTCTCATACACTGTTCGCTCTCCCCTTTGCAGGAATCGCATTTATTCTTGCTTTCTTAAAGACGCACGGAAAGTCCGTTTTGGATTGGACGATTCTTTCGATTCTTATTTTGCTTTCGATGGTTTTTGCAAGGTCCGCGGCGATGGGTTTCAATCGAATCGTGGACACGGACATAGACGCACAAAACGAACGCACCAAAAAACGAGAAATTCCAGCGGGAAAAATTTCAAAACGTTCCGCGATATTGTTCGTCGTTTTGTCTTCTTTAGGATTTTTTATTGCGAGCTGGTTCATCAATCCCATGACCTGGCGACTTTCTTTTCCAACTCTTATAATTCTTCTGGGATATTCTCTTTCAAAAAGATTTACTTGGCTCTGCCATTTCATTTTAGGCTTTTCAATCGGTTTGGCGCCTCTTGCAACTTGGGTCGCGATACGAGAAGAAATCGTTTTAGAGCCGATTCTGTGGACAATCGGACTTGCTTTCAACCTCGCAGGGTTTGATATTCTTTACGCTCTTCAAGATCAGGATTTCGATCGAAAGGAAGGTCTTTATTCGATTCCTGCAAAGTTCGGAAGGAAAAATTCTCTTTCCATCGCAATCGTAAGCCACGTTTTTTGCATCTGCTTTTTATTTGCGGCGGGAATCGTTTCGAATCTCGGACCGATCTTTTTAATTTTTTTGGTGGCTACGGGATACCTCCTATTTCAAGAACATAAAATCGCAAGGGCTTCCGGAGAGAATCTTCTTCCTGCAAAATTCTATCAGCTTCATTCTTACATATCCTTGATTCTTTTCATGGGATTATTGTCGGATCGGATTTTTTATCTTGCGATTCTCGACGGCAAAGAGTACTTAAAATGAGACTTGTTTTAGGAATGGCCGGAGCGAGCGGTTCCATCTACGCCGAAAGATTTGTCAAAGCTCTTCTTACGATCGAAGGGACTACCTTCCTCATTTGCAGCCCAGCTTCTCTTAGAGTATTCCGGGAGGAAATGGAATGTAAGGTTTCCTCGCCGAAAGAACTTTTAGACTTTATAATTTCGAAATATAAGATTCAGAATACTTCTCATGTGTTTGAAATCCGCAATTTCGCTGATATAGGAGCGGATATCGGTTCGGGTTCCAATTTTTGGAAAGGAATGGTGATTCTTCCCTGTTCCATGAAAACAATCGCTTCGATTAATGCGGGTATGACAGAGAATCTTATCGAAAGAGCGGCCGATGTTACTTTGAAAGAAAAAAGGACTCTTTTGCTCGTTCCCAGAGAAGCTCCTTACAATCGGATTCACTTGAAAAATATGCTGGAACTTCATGACGCGGGCGGAATCATCCTTCCCGCTTCTCCCGGATTTTATCAGATGCCTAAAACACTGGAGGATTTGGGGGATTTCATCAGCGAAAGAATTTTTAGGCTTTTAGGTATGGAATTGGACCTATATCCACGATGGACTCCTCGCAACAGCCTTGAGATAGATGGAAAATAATTTTTATTAAGCGAAGTATTCTATGTCGTGGATTTTTTTCTTGAGAGTGGATGCGTCTTCGTAATTCTCTTTCGAGATTGCGTTGAACTTCTGAAGATAAAGTCCGATCAATTCTTCTCCGGCTTGTCCGGGTAAGGAAAGAGCCTTTTTGAAATTGTCCAAGTCGAATTCGGGATGTTTGGTAGAGAAATTTTCCACGAGTTGATCCATTTTGATCAAGGATGCTTCTCTTGCAATTCCGGTAGATCTCCTGATTTTCAGAGAAAGATTTGCAAGCGCATCCAGATATTCTCTGACGCCGCTTTCTTCTTCCGGAAAATCGACCAACCCTTCGCCTATTTCCCGATTTTTACAAATCTCAACATATTTGATCACGACACTGTTGAACTGATCCATTCTTTCCTGAATATAATCATTGGAAGCTTCTTTGGAAGTAGGCATCTCGAAGTCTCGGATCTTAATCACATCGTATTTCTCTATATTTTCTGAGATAATTTTCTTTAGTTCTTCATAACTTTCCAACGACACGGGTGGGAATGTCACAACGGGAAAGTTTTCTCCGATTTTTAGAAAGCTCACCACTACGTTAGACGCTATGATCTTTCCTCCGGGGCTGAGAGGGTTTTCGCCAAATACGTTGCAATATACGATTAAGTTACCTGTAGGTTTCTTTTCGGATCCTTTTTCAAACTTCAAGGTTCACCTCCCATATCTATGTACAACAGACTCCAAAGCTCGTATTATTCCCACTTTTTTATTTCCTCATTTAAGTTATCAAATATAGTTTTGTAAGCTTGATATACGGGGCCCTCTTTATCCTTGAGTACAACAGGACTACCATCTTCTCCACCATTCATGATGTCCATTGTAAGAGGAATGCCACCAAGAAAACTTGCTTCGGATGATTCGGCTAATTTCTGCCCTCCACCTTTACTAAATATGGCAGAAGCGTGTCCGCACTTGGGACAAATGAACTCACTCATATTTTCAACAACCCCAAGTATCGGAACTTTCACTTGAGAGAACATTGCAGAAGCTCGAGTTGCATCCAAAAGTGCGACCGATTGAGGTGTGGTTACAATCACGGCGCCGTTTAAATCAATCAACTGAGCGAGTGAAAGTTGAACGTCTCCCGTTCCTGGCGGAAGATCGATAAAAAGATAATCAAGTTCATCCCATACAATGTCATAGAGAAATTGTTCCACAGCTTTTCCAAGCATCGGTCCTCTCCAGACAACCGGCTGTTTTTCATCGATCAAAAAGGAGAACGAAATGAGTTTGATTCCGTCTTTTATCAGAGGATAAATTTTATCTTCTTCGGCTTTCAACGCGACTCTTCCGTTGACTCCGAACATTTTTCCGATCGAGGGTCCGTAAATATCCGCGTCTAAAACCCCAACCTTGTATCCGAGCGAGGCCGCAACTGCAGCAAGGTTCACCGTAACAGTCGACTTACCGACTCCGCCTTTCCCGGAACCAATTGCGATCACATTCATAACACCCGGAATCTTATTGGAATCATCGAGAACAAGTTTGGGATCCACTTCGAATTTAATCTTCACTTTTCCGATTCCTTCCAGTTTGGTGAGAATCTGACGGATCTGTGCTTCCAGACCGATCTGAACCCTTCTATCTTGGTTCGGGGTTTTGAGAAGAATATTCGTTTCCCCTTCTTGGATATCGAGAGATCCGATCATACCGAGAGAGACGATATCTTTTTTGAGTTCCGGATGTTTGATTTTGGTCAATTCTCTTTGAATTTTAGCCGCTTCAATCGTTGTCATTTTATTCCTTTTCTGAATAGGAAACCAGAGGGGTTTCCGTAAATTTAGACTTTTCCAAATTGTAAGTATATCTTTGAATTTTTACATTCTGCTTTTGAATTTCCAACAGATGAAATCCGCTCTCATGTGTTGTATCGGAAAGACGTGTGCTTGAGGCGGAATTTACCACGTAATAAGGCAATTCATTTCCTGGAAATTTCACCCAATTCGTGTGTACATGACCGTGTAGATAAACAAGCGGAGGTTGTTCCTTTAATAAGGAAGCGATCTCTTCCCGATTTAGCAATTTATGATGTACGGTTTCCTGTCTATTCGCCGGATTCCAAATCGGATGATGACATACGAGAACGTAATTTCGAATTTTCCTTTCAAAAAGAGTTTTCTTCGTTTGTATGACTACTTCCGGCCGAATTCTTCCGTAAGCGTTTAGAATCGAAAGAGGAATACTAGAATCCCAACCTACAAAGTGAAGGTCTTTGATCTTTTTGATTCGAATATAATGCGCATTATTGGAAATCGATTCTCCCGAAAGTTTGGAGAAATACTTTTCGTAAAAAGCGTTTTCCCCCACGGATTGTCTCACATAACGATCGTGATTTCCCGGAATATAAAAAACCTTCTCCCGAGGAAGTTCGCTTAACGTTTTTAAGGCCGCTTTGAATTCCTCCTCGTGGGATACGTTGGTAATATCTCCCGATATGACGATCGCATCAGGATTCGTTTCGCAAATGAAGTTTAAAATCGAGTCCCAAATATTCTTAGGATATTTTTTCTTTCTTCTAAGATTATAATTTAAGTATCCCACAAACATCTTTCCCTTGAGTTGAAAGAATGGAATCGAAGTCGGAAAATGTAAATCTGAAAGATGAAGGATTTTCATTTGGATTCGAAAAGTTCTAAGATTCCCAAAACTTCGGCCTTACGGACAATCGATCCTTTCTCTTTTATGATTTGTGTTAGTTTGCCTTTCACGGGAGACTCCATAGGGAAACATGCCTTATCGGTAACGAGCTCTAAAATTTCCTGACCTGGTTCCACTGAATCTCCTAACTTCACGTTCCAGTGGACGAGTTCGATCTTATCCGTATCTCCAAGGTCGGGTGTGACCAATTCAAAAATGTTAGATTTTGATTTCATGATTTAAAACAAACTTGCGTAAAAGGCTTTATGCATCAATGATACCTAAAAAAACTCGGTGGGAATATATGGCAAACCAGAAAACAGCGCTCAAAGGGAGCGAGATTCTGAAAAATATCGAAACTCTTAAAAAGAAAAAATTTTTTCACCTTGAACTCAAAGGGTTAACAAAACCCACTCGTGACATCTTATCCGAACTCGTGAACGGAATCTTAGCCGAAATCGGAGCAAATCCTTTAGCCGGTTTTCATCTTTTCAGTGGACTTATGGAAGCATTACTCAATGCGATCAAAGCGAATATTCGTCATATAATTTTCCGAGACGAACTTCTTAAGAAATTAGAACAGGGAGAGTCCAATCCCCAAGACGCGGAAGAACTTCTGAAAATCATTATGGAAACTTCCCTGCTTCGAGATGCCATGCATCGTTATATCGTTCCTGAGAAAGTAAAGAAGCAGGTGCAGAACGTCCTCTTTTTGGAAGACAAAATTCGTACCAAAAAAAAGACTTTGACGGAAAGCGAAAAAGCTTTTTTAACCGATGTTCGGGCAAAAATCAAAAAATACAATATGAACATCTCGTTAAAGATTCGCGTTACTTCCGAAGAATTGAGTTTTCGAATTCGTAACGATTCTCCCATTCATCATTTGGATTTTCAAAGAATTCAAGAGTCCAGACTCAAACACAAAGAACTCTTTGATCGCGGAAATTCTGCGGATTTCTTTCGTCCCGAATTTTTAAACGAGAAAGAAAGTGCGGGTTTCGGAATTGCAATGATCGACGAAGGTTTTTATTCCATCGGTCTCAACCCACTCGATTTACTTACGATCACTTCCGGCGCAAGAACAACGACCGTTTATATGAAATACCCAATCACCGGTTTGAAAATGGATTTCTAATCCAATCTTTTCGATTTCCCTCTTAGTCAAAGAAAGGGTAATTTTCAATCAAGAGTTTGCCCAAAAACCGTTCAATGGGAAATTCCGTGTTTTGTTACGAACTTACCGGAAGATTGCAGATAACGTGAGTGCGGCCTAAAGAGAAAGAATTTTCTAAAAGTAGGAGTTCCTACTTTTAGAATTTGTCCGTAAAATCGCGATTTGTTGTAGGTCCCACATTTTAAGAATAGATTTTTACAAAGTTCAAATTCCAACTTCCTACAAAAAAATGAATCATGGATTTCTTACACCGAGTTCACGTTAAGTATTTATCGATTGATTATAAATCCATAAAGTGTATCCATTATTTCTACGTTATGGCATATTTCGCTTAACAAAAATCGGGGGTTTTTACTTCGGATCGATCCGATAAATTTTTCCACTCCCAAAATCGCTTACATATACTTTTCCGGCTGAATCTCTTCCAAAGGAGGAAATGAGTAGCGGCCATTTTCCAAGTGTATAAACTTTTTTTGCGGGTTGGCCCAATTGCTCTGGAAGTTCCAACGCCCAAATTCTGCCGGAAACAAAGTCCGCAAAAACGTATTTTCCGTTCAAATCTGAAATTTCTGGATTCGAATACACATAACCACCTGTGATCGATTGTCCTTCTTCGCGACCGTACTCGTAAATCGGATCGGTTAGACCTTCTTCTCTACAATTCTGCTTCGGATCAAAGCAATGACTCGCTTCCCTAATGTTCCATCCGTAATTTTTTCCACGTTCTACTATATTGATCTCTTCCCAAAGATCTTGTCCGACATCCGCAAGAATCAATCTTCCTTTGGGATCAAAGCTGTATCTCCAAGGGTTTCGAAAACCGTATGCGAATGTCTCCGGAACACAGCAGGAATCTTTTATAAACGGA
This sequence comes from Leptospira weilii, assembly GCF_006874765.1. Taxonomy (NCBI): domain Bacteria; kingdom Pseudomonadati; phylum Spirochaetota; class Leptospiria; order Leptospirales; family Leptospiraceae; genus Leptospira; species Leptospira weilii. The sequence goes on along the minus strand of NZ_CP040840.1, from coordinate 2,441,003 downwards.
TTATCCTGAGGAACCTTATAACCCTTTCCATTTTCCGTTGAGTTTACGTCTATACGGAGCATACTTCCTAAAAACGTTTTGGGGTTCTGTCCATTTTTCTTTGGATCGCCCATCCAACCTCCGTCCCCCCAACCTACGTAGAGATACTGATCCGGACCAAACGCAAGTTGTCCCGCATTGTGATTCGGGTAAGGCTGAATCACTTCCATGATAACCCGTTCGGAAGTAATTTTAGAATTCACTAAATCTTTCGGAGAAGACACAACCCATTCGCTGACGCGACTCGTATCTTTTCCGTTCACTTTCAAAACGTAATTGAGATAGAGTTTTCCGTTCTTTGCAAAATCGGGATGAAACGCAAGGCCAAGCAAACCTTGTTCCGATACCGAAAGAACATTCAAAGTCAATAATGTTCCGGTTTCATTTTTACGAACTTTACCCCAACGAAGTTTACCCTTTTGTTCGGTAATCAAAAAAATTTCTGTTTCTCCCGGCGGAAACTGTATATCCGTAGGCTGCCTGAAACCGGCAGATACTTCTTTGAGAGAGATAGAAATTTTTTCCTTGATCTCGTCTTTCCCGGAATAAATGGGCTGAAGAAGATTCGTATTTCCTTCCGCCTTATACTTGTCAGACGCTCCTAAAACTTCCACGAGAATATTTTGAATTCGTTCGCAACCGTTCGTCAAAACCAGGGCGCCCGAAACAAGAATATAAATGGAAATTTTTCGAATCCGCTGAAAAACGTTCCTAGATCTTAAAAAGCTTACGATAGATTTTGAGAACGGATTCTGAACGATATTTGATTTTATTTGAATGAAACAGGACGGGTCGAATTCGATTGTAAAAAACATAGCGTCACAGAATTCTATTTCTCGAAGACGAGTCAAATCAAATTGAAAAACTTTTTTATTGTTTTCCGTTCGATCAACTTTTTGAAATCGAATTTTAAGACTGTCGTTTGAAGATCAGAAATTTGGATTTTTAGAAATCGAACCCTTCCAAACAAAATCCAATTGAATTTTTAAAAATCTTTAAAAAAGCGAATCGGATAAATTTGAATCTCTAAAATTCAAAACTGTTAGATGTTTCTTTTAGAGAATATACTGGCTGAGATCCTTATCTTGAATCACACCTTGCAAACGATCCATAACATATTTTCCGTCAATGTTTACTTTCTTTTGGTTCTCCGGAAGATCGGGGCCTTCAAAACTTACTTCCTCAAGAAGACGTTCTAAAATTGTGTTGAGTCTTCTGGCTCCAATATTCTCGTGTTTCTCGTTCATGTCGTATGCGATTCTTGCGATTTCTTGAATTCCGTCCGAAGAAAACTCTAACTGAATTCCATCCGTAAAAAGCAAAGCCTCGTACTGTCTCGTGAGAGAAGATCGAGGAGCCGTCAGAATCTTTTCAAAATCCGCCCTCGAAAGTTTTTCGAGTTCGACACGAATCGGAAATCTTCCCTGCAGTTCTGGGATTAGATCGGAAGGTTTCGTCATGTGAAACGCGCCTGCGGCTATAAAAAGGATATGATCGGTTTTTACGGGACCGATTTTTGTGTTCACTGTCGCCCCTTCCACGATCGGAAGAAGATCTCTTTGAACCCCTTCTCTGGAAACGTCTGCCCCATTTTTTCCTTCTCTTCCTGCGATCTTATCGATCTCATCCAAAAATATGATTCCCATTTCTTCCACTCTTCGCAGAGCTTCTTTTTGTACCTTATCCGGATCCAAAAGTTTATCCGCTTCGAATTCTTCTAATGCCTTAAGGGCTTCTGGAATTTTGAGTTTACGTTTTTTATTTTTTTTGGGAAGCAAATCTCCCAAAACGTTCTGAAGTTGGTTGTCTAAATCGTCCAAATTCCCCGCTCCAAAAACCTGAAGCATTGGAATCTGAGATACGCTAGGGTTCGGAAGATCCAATTCTACTTCCTGATCGTCTAATTTTCCCGTTTTTAATTTTTTTCTCATGAATTCTCTGGTTTCGAGAAAACGAGTTTTTCTTTCTTCTTCGTCTGTAAAAGGAGAAGAAGTCGTAAAGTCGGCGGCTTGTCCGGAATTATATTTATTCTCAGCCGGAAAGGGAAGAAGAATATCAAGTAAAGCCTCTTCCGCCTTTTGTTTTGCGGTCTCTTCTACCTTGATTCTAAATTCCTGTTTTACAAGATTCATCGATATGACCGCGAGATCCCGAATCATGGATTCAACGTCTCTTCCGACATAACCGACTTCGGTGTATTTTGTGGCTTCTACTTTTAAAAATGGAGCTCCGCAAAGTTTAGAGAGTCTTCTCGCAATTTCCGTTTTACCGACCCCGGTAGGTCCGATCATGATAATATTCTTCGGATAAATTTCTTCTCTCATTTCAAGGTCCAGTTTTTTGCGTCTAGTTCTGTTTCTAAGAGCGATTGCAACCGCCTTTTTCGCATTTTTCTGGCCGATGATATGTTCGTCCAATTTTGTGACGATCTGGCGAGGAGTCAGTTCTTCTTCGATCGGCAACATAAGGTCTTGGTCTTTGGAGTAATCTGTCATATATTTTTATCTTTAAAGAATTTCTTCTAGAGTAATATGATCATTCGTATAAATACAAATGTTTGCTGCGATCTTCATGGATGACTCTACGATTTCTCTCGCAGACAAATCCGTATGATCGTAAAGAGCCTTAGCCGCGGCTAAGGCATAGTTACCTCCGGAACCAATCGCAATCACTCCTTCGTCGGGTGAAATTACATCTCCGGTTCCCGAAATCAAAAAGGATTCTTCCTTATCCGCGACGATTAAAAGCGCTTCCAACTTTCGAAGCATTCGATCTGTTCTCCATTCTCTTGCAAGTTCCACGGCGCTTCTGGAAATACTTCCTCCGAATTCTTGAACCTTCCTTTCAAAAAGTTCAAAGAGAGTGAACGCATCCGCAGCCGAACCCGCAAAACCGGAAAGAATTTTCCCGTCGTAAAGCCTTCTGATTTTTTTTGCGGTGTTTTTCATGACGGTATTTCCCATAGAAACCTGACCGTCGCCACCGATGGCGACTTTTCCGTTTTTACGCACACAAAGAATGGTTGTGGAACGAATTTTATTTTTTGGCATGAGGATGGGCCTTTCTATAAACTTCTTTGATTTTTTCCTTACTTACGCTCAAATAGATCTGAGTTGTGGAAAGAGAAGAATGTCCAAGTAATTCCTGGACCGCTCTGATATCTGCCCCTGCATCAAGTAGATCGGTCGCAAAGGTATGTCTGAATTTATGGGGTGTGATTTTCTTTTCCCAACCCATCTTTTTTCTTCTCTCATTCAAAATATAACGCACGCCTCGAGTCGTCAGTTTCTTTCCTTTTTGATTCAGAAAAATTTCTTTCACGTCCGGAAAAGAAACGTTTCTATATTCCAAATATTTCCGCAAAGAATCAACGGCTTCCTTACCGAAATACACAAATCTTTCCTTTTGTCCCTTTCCGAGAACTTTAAGAACTGTTAGATCTTTGGAAAGGGAGCTTAGTTTTGCATTCACAAGCTCGAATACCCGAAGACCGGAAGAGTATAAAACTTCGATCATAGCCTTGTCTCTAATCTCCAAAATCTCGGAAGTTTTTTCCGCTTCGAATTCCAAAATCTCTTCGGTTTCATTAATTCTGAAATTTTTAGGAACTTCTTTCCTGACTTTCGGGAAACTAATCTGCGTAGCAGGATTGGATTCGATCTGATCGTCTCGGAGGAGAACTTTATAAAAGGTTCTAAGAGAGGATAATTTCCTACTTTGAGATCTGCGATCGAGATCCTGCTCTTTTGCAAGATAAGCGAAGTAAGACCGGATATCGATCGGTTCGATCTGAAGTATATCGAGCTGCTCTTTTTCGCAAAATTCGAAGAAGAATTTCAAATCGATACTATAAGCGTTGATCGTATTTTGCGAATAATTCTTTTCAATTTTTAAGTAGTTTATAAACTTTTCCGCAGTTTCATTGAGAAACGAGGAAGGAAATTTAGGAAATTGGAAAGGATAATCGCTCAACTGAATTCTCCATATGGTATGTCTTACTGAATATCGGAAAGTTTTTGAAATTCGTTTTTTCTTTCTCGAACCCAATCGGAGATTTTTTGCAAAGACACTTGGACTAATTCCGGAATTTTTTCCCTTTCTTCGGGGAAAAAATTAGAGAGTACATAATCCGAAACTTCCGATGCCGTGGACGGTTTTCCAACACCGAATCTAAGTCGGAAGAATGTGTTTGTTCCGAGTCTTTCCACGATATTTCGCAAGCCATTATGTCCGGCATGTCCCCCTCCTCCTTTGAGTTTTAGCTTTCCGAATTCAAAATCGATTTCATCGTGAATGACTAAGATGTTCTCCGGAGAAATCCCGTTTTTCTTCGCGATTTCGGCGACCGCCTTTCCGGAAAGATTCATAAATTCGAGAGGTTTCAGATAGAAAATTGTAACTCCTTCTTCGTCGGTTCTTGCAAGCGAATACTTGGAGTTCGTCTGGTAACTTCCAGAAGAAGAATCCAAAAGAGAATCTAAAATCACAAAACCGATGTTATGCCGATTATAGGCGTATTTTTGGCCAGGGTTTCCGATACCCACCAGTAAAAGTTTTAAGTTTGCCATGGCTGAAGAATCTGATTGAGCATTTTTTCAGTCGCGTGAACGGCCGCAATCGTTTGATCCGGATGAACCCCCATTGTTTTAAACGTCTGATCTTCTTCCAAATCCAAAGACTTGTTCCAAGTGATCATAGTTTCTACGAGAGCATCCGTTTTTCCTCCGGGGGGAATTCGAACTTCGTAATCTACCAGCTTAGGAATGCTGATTCCAAGGCGATTCGTGATTTTTGTGAGCGCATTCATAAACGCGTCGTAACCTCCGTCCCCTTCGGAAATTTCCTTATGAACCTTTCCTTGATATTCCAATTCGATCTGAGCGTGAGGTCGAACTCCGATCCCGGAATGAATATTACAAGATTTGATCGTAAGAACTTTCTCACCGGTTCTTCCGGAGACGTCGGCGATGATAAACGGAAGATCTTCCGGCGTTACGAGTTTGTTTTGATCTCCGAGTTCGATGACGCGTTCGAGAACCTTCTGAAGAACAATGTCGCTTAACACCATTCCAAGCTGCTTTACGTTTTCGGAGATGCTTGCTTTTCCCGCGAGTTTGCCTAACGCGTAACTTCTTTTTCTTCCAAAACGTTCGGGAAGAATGGGGTTCGCATAAAGATTTCCTTTTTTGTCTCCGTCTGCGTGAACTCCCGCGGTTTGAGTGAATACGTCTTCTCCGACGATCGGCCTGTTTGCGGAAATTCTTTTTCCGCTGAATACTTCCACAAGACGACTTGCTTCCGTAATGGCCAATTCATTCACGTTCGTTTTAGCCTGAGACTTATCATGAATTGCAGTGACAAGCGCCTCAAGTGGAGTATTGCCCGCTCTTTCTCCGAGCCCGTTCATAGACGCGTGGAGACCTTTGACTCCAGCCCGAATCGCCTGAAGGCTGTTTGCCACGGAAAGGTCGTAATCGTTGTGTCCGTGAAATTCGAAATGAAGATTCGGGTACTTTTGAACGAGACTGTCCACCCCTTGAAACGTTTCTTCAGGCGAAAGAACACCTAACGTATCGGGAAGAAAAACTCTTTCGATTCGTTCCTTACTTAGATGTTCCACAAGTGCTTGGACGTAATCGGGACTGTTTCTAAATCCGTTGGACCAATCTTCGAGATATACGTTTATCTTAAGGCCGCTTTTGATTGCGTATTCTATGACAATGGAAACGTCGGCAAAAAATTCTTTCGGAGTTTTGTTTAACTGTTTTTCGAGATGATGCAGAGAACCTTTTGTGAGAAGATTCAAAACCTTTGCGCCGCTATCTCTGATCCAATCTACGGTTTTATTTCCGTCCACAAATCCTAGAATTTCGATTCTTTCTGTGAGTTGTTCTGTTTCAGCCCATTCTATGATTTTTTGGACCGTTTCGAATTCTCCTTTGGAAACTCTTGCAGAGGCAATCT
>NZ_CP040840.1:2410000-2430000 GCF_006874765.1 Leptospira weilii | reverse complement strand
CAAACAGAAGCTCGCGGCCGAAGGAATCTTTGATCCGGAACGAAAAAGAAGAATTCCCTCCTTTCCGAAAACTCTCGGAATTGCAACTTCTCCCTCCGGCGCGGCAATAGAAGATATTATCAAAATCGCCCGTTCCCGTTTTCCGGGAATTAACATTCTCATTTCTCCTTGTTTCGTTCAAGGAGACGAAGCCCCGGACTCAATCGCCGCCGCAATCGAGGAACTGAATCATCCCAGTTGGGAGGTCGACGTAATCATAGCAGGTAGAGGAGGAGGCAGTTTCGAAGACCTGATGGCGTTTAACGACGAAAAGGTGGTTCGGGCTTACGCAAATTCCAGAATTCCTATTATCTCCGCGGTGGGCCACCAAACCGACGTTTTATTAACCGACTTTGCGGCAGACCATTCTACTCCGACTCCCACCGCGGCGGCAGAATATGCGATTCCTAAAGAAGAAGATGTGCTTCAATTCTTAACCCAATTGGAAGGAAGATTGAAAACCTCTTTACTTGCAAGAATTTCATCCAGCAAAGACAGACTCAGACTTTTATCCGGAAAGTTTATTTTTAAGGAACCGATGCAACTTCTCAACCAGAGAAACCAAAGATTGGATGAGATTGGAGTGCGTTTGCAAAAGGCTCTATTCAACAAAGTGGGTCTGGCCCGAGTTCGATTGGAGCGATATGAGGATCTTACATCCAAGATGCGGAATATTTTTTTTCACAAAAAACAAAGGGCAGAATTTTGGACTACGAAGGTGGAAGATCTTTCTCCGCCAGCCACAATGAAGCGGGGATATTCGATTCTTAGAAACCAAAAAGGAAAAATCATACGATCTCCGGAAGAAACAAAGCCGGAAGAAGAATTGCAAGTTTTACTTTCGGGTGGAACAATAGAAGTGATCAGAAAAGGAAAATAAGAATGGCGGAAGCAAGATCAAAAATTTCATTTGAAGACGCTCTGGTTGAGCTCGAGCAAATCGCAGAAAAATTGGAACGTCAAGATTTCAGTTTGGAAGAATCTCTCAAGGCATATGAAAGAGGGATGGAACTTAAAAAAATCTGCCGGGGAATTTTGGATTCTGCAGAAGGAAAGATAGAAGCACTTACCAAGGACGAATCGAAAAAGACAAACAAAACCGGTTTTCGGACAGAGTCCAAAACGACATCCCAAACTTCCTCTGATTTAGAAGAAGATCTCTTTTAATTTTTCGGAAAAGTTACGTTGAATTTGTAGTGGCTATGCCAAAGTAACGGTTACATTTTTTTACTCTCGTTAACTTTGTTTTTGTTCATTTTCCTTTTTTGACCTGTAATCCTCTACTCCTAGAAAGTTTCCCTTATTTTCTTAAAAGCTTGGCTCAAAATCAGCTACAATCATTCCATACGTTTCATAATAAAACGTAGGAGTTCCTACGTTTTCGGAATCAGGACTTGTAAAGTCCAATACCTATCCCACTAGCATCTAAAAAAGTTCTCATATTTTTGTGAAATTCAGGCGTCTCTATTAGCACTCGATAAAACTCAGCGTCTCGCTTTTATTAGCGCTCGATAAAACTCAGCGTCTCGCTTTTATTAGCGCTCGATAAAACTCAGCGTCTCGCTTTTATTAGCGCTCGATAAAACTCAGCGTCTCGCTTTTATTAGCGCTCGACGGGTTTGGGACAGACGACAGACTCTAAATTGAACTCGTAGTTAACGTGAGTTCGGCGTAAGAAAATGAGAAAGAATTTTTTAAAAGTATGGGTCCCTCTTTTTAAAATTTGTTCGTAAAATCGCGATTTGTTGTAATTCCACATTTTAAGAATAGATTCACAGCGTTCAAATTCAAACTTTCTACAAAAGACGAATCATGGATTTCTTACACCGAATTTACGTTAGTTAACGTGAGTTCGGCGGTTGAAAGTTTGGGCGAATAGGAAACTAAAGTGTTGGTCTCTAACATAACCAACCCCGCAAATACTTGGATCCGAAGATAAATTTGTCGGAATTCCGACAAACCCTCTGTGAAACGATCGGCCCCACGACGCGACCTAAACACCGACCCATAGGAAGGTGTTTACTGAGTTTAGGAAACGTTGTGCCTGAGTTTCCCCTGATTTTTGGGTGGTAGGCGGAAAGACTCGGGAGATTTTTCTCTATCAGAAAATGATACTTCTTGCAAGTAAAAAGTATCATTCTTGTCGGAACACTTGAAAAATATCAGTTTTTGATCCTTATTATCCCAAAAGCCTTCTTAATCTGTGGGGGTTGGTTACGCCTCTACGGATCGCAACATAATAATCGCTTTCTCATTTGCTTAGGCCGAATTTACGTTAGTTAAATGAAAAAAACAGAGTGGGCTATTTCGCTCGAATTTAGAACATAGAAAAGTTAGGATATTTTACCAAAGGTTTTGTACAAAAATTGAGTTTTTGTTGTTCTATCTTGTTGTGACGGTCTAACAAGAACCGAAAAAGAATTCAAATTGGAAGAAAGGATAGAGAACTGGCTCCCCCTGCTGGGCTCGAACCAGCGACCCAGTGATTAACAGTCACTTGCTCTACCGACTGAGCTAAAGGGGAGTATCCTCGGTAGTGCAACCTATATTTTCAAAAAGGGGCAAGAGCGCAATCTCAATTTGTCTCATTGGAGCATGTTTTTCTAACTTTTCAGAGGAAAAATTTTAAATTTTTAAAAATGAGGGAGCCAAAAAACGCTTTGGATCATTTTTCCTCTTTCTTAGAGTGACATAATCCCTTTTTATGAGTGTTATGGAGTCAAAAAAAAATTATGAAGATAAATCGGCATTTTACCGTCCCCCGAAATGGAGAGTTCCCTACAATTCGATGGGCAAAGCGAAATTCCAAAATTACCAACCCGGACGGATCCAAAGTTTTTGAAGCAAATGATATTCTTGTTCCGGAAGATTGGTCCCAAGTTGCCGTTGATATTTTAGCGCAGAAGTATTTTCGAAGAAAAGGTGTTCCAAAATATCTAAAAAAAGTGCAGGAAGATGGAATTCCGGAGTGGTTGCAAAAATCGGTTCCGGATACGGAAAAATTGGAATCTTTAAAACCGGAAGATCGTTTCGGCGGAGAAACTAGCGCGCTTCAAGTTTTTCACAGACTTGCAGGTTGTTGGACATATTGGGGATACAAATATAAATATTTCTCCGATGAAGAAAGTGCGAAAGCTTTTTATGATGAAATTGTTTCCATGCTTGGCACTCAGATGGCGGCTCCAAATTCTCCACAATGGTTCAATACCGGTTTAAACTGGGCGTATGGAATCGACGGAAAATCTCAAGGCCATTATTATGTGGATCCCTCCACCGGTAAACTTGTAAAATCGACTTCCGCATACGAACATCCCCAACCTCACGCTTGTTTTATACAAAGTGTGGATGACGATCTCGTCAATGACGGCGGGATTATGGATCTTTGGGTACGAGAAGCGCGTCTGTTTAAATATGGTTCCGGGACTGGAACCAATTTCTCTCATTTAAGAGGAGAAAACGAACCTCTTTCCGGAGGTGGAAAAAGTTCCGGTTTGATGAGTTTCTTAAAGATCGGTGACCGCGCCGCTGGTGCGATCAAATCCGGCGGAACGACTCGCCGTGCCGCAAAGATGGTTTGTCTTGATGTGGATCATCCCGATATTGAAAGTTTCATCGACTGGAAAGTGACCGAAGAAAAGAAAGTGGCTTCCCTCGTAACTGGTTCCATACTGAACAGTCGTCATCTTAACGCAATCATGTCCGCTTGTTACGAAATGGAAGGAGAAGATCGTTTCGATCCGAAAAAAAATTCTTCCTTAAAAAAAAACATCCTCGAAGCAAAAAGGGTCCTCATTCCCGATAATTACATCAAACGAGTGATCGACCTTGCCAAACAGGGATATAAGGAAATTCTTTTTGAGGAATTGACCACTGATTGGCAATCTGATGCTTACAACACGGTATCCGGTCAAAATAGCAATAACTCCGTTCGTCTTACGAACGAATTTATGACCGCGGTGGAACAAGACCAACCTTGGAATCTTTACTTTAGAACCGAAAAAGAAAAAGCAAAGTCAGAAGGACGCAAAGCGAAGCCTTCTCAAACTTTAAGAGCCAGAGAGCTCTGGGAAAAAATTTCTTATTCGGCTTGGGCAAGCGCAGATCCTGGAACTCAATACCATACCACCATCAACGAATGGCATACTTGTCCGGAAGACGGTTCAATCAACGCTTCAAATCCATGTTCCGAATATATGTTCTTGGATAACACTGCCTGTAATCTCGCATCCGCAAATTTGCAAAAATTCGTAAACTTGGAAACTCTCAACTTCGATGTGGAAGGTTTTCGTTATCTCTGTAGACTTTGGACTATCATTCTTGAAATTTCTGTGACTATGGCACAGTTTCCTTCCAAGGAAATTGCGGAGCTTTCTTATAAATTCCGTACTTTAGGTCTTGGTTACGCGAATCTAGGTTCCGTTTTGATGATCCTAGGTATTCCTTACGACTCTCAAGAAGCGATGGCAATCACTGGCGCCATTTCTTCTATCATGCACATGACCGCTTATGCGACTTCTGCAGAGATGGCTAAAGAACAAGGTCCATTTACGGGTTATGCGAAAAATAAAAAACATATGCTTCGAGTAATTCGTAATCATAGGAGGGCCGCTTACAATGCTCCTTCTGGGGACTACGAAAGTTTAACTATTACTCCCGTAGGAATCAATCCCGCGTTCTGCCCTTCTTACTTGCTTAAAGCGGCGCAAGAAGACGCAGACTTGGCATTGGAACTAGGAGAAAAACACGGATTTAGAAACGCGCAAGTTACCGTAATTGCTCCTACCGGAACCATCGGACTCGTGATGGATTGCGATACTACGGGGATCGAACCTGATTTCGCCCTTGTGAAATTTAAAAAACTTGCGGGGGGCGGTTATTTCAAAATCATCAATCAATCCGTTCCTTACGGTTTGAAAAAATTAGGTTATTCTACTTCTGAAATTGAAGCGATCGTAAATTATTGCAAAGGGCATGCGACCTTGAACGGAGCTCCTGTAATCAATACACAAACTTTAAAGGAGAAAGGTTTCACAAACGAAATTCTCGAAAAAGTGGAAGCCTCCCTTCCTCTTGCATTTGATATCAACTTTGCATTCAATAAATTTAATTTGGGAGAAAACTTCCTAATCAAAAACTTGGGAATTGCGAGGGAAGTTTTCAACGCCCCAGGCTTTTCTCTTCTGGAACATCTAGGTTTTACTAAAGAGGAGGTCAACAAAGCGAACGACTACGTCTGCGGAACGATGACGGTCGAAAACGCTCCGTTCTTAAAGGAAAAGGATTATCCCGTATTCGACTGTGCCAACAAATGCGGAAAATACGGAAAAAGATTTCTCTCCTACGAGTCTCACATACACATCATGGCGGCGGCTCAACCTTTTATCAGCGGCGCAATCTCTAAAACGATCAACCTTCCGGAAGAAGCGACCATAGAGGATATCAAAAACGCCTATTTCCTCTCTTGGAAAATGATGATCAAAGCAAACGCTCTTTACAGAGACGGATCCAAACTTTCCCAACCTCTCAATTCTGTATTAGAACTTTTGAATGGAATTGAAGTGGATGATCAGGACGAAATCAGGGAAGCGATGATTTCCAAAGATCCAGTTCAGATCGCTGAAAAAGTAATCACAAAATATATTTCCCATAGAAGAAAGCTTCCGAGCCGAAGAGCGGGTTATACTCAAAAAGCAATCGTGGGCGGGCACAAGGTATATCTTAGAACGGGTGAATATGAAGACGGTCAAATCGGTGAGATTTTTATCGATATGCATAAGGAAGGAGCCGCGTTTAGAAGTTTGATGAACGCATTTGCCATTTCAGTTTCCTTGGGATTACAGCACGGTGTTCCTTTGGAAGAATACGTGGATGCGTTTACTTTCTTCAAATTTGAACCGAACGGTATTGTTTCCGGAAATAAACACATCAAGATGAGTACGTCCGTAATCGATTATATCTTCAGAGAATTGGCAATTACCTACCTCGGAAGATATGATCTTGGGCAAGTAGCTCCGGAAGACTTGAGAGGAGACGAAATCGGTTCCAAACGAGCCACCGCTGAATCAAATACCCAAGAAAAGGAAACTATCAATTTCACAACTATAACGGCGGAACCCGTTCCGAAGAAAGAAGTGGAAACAATTTCCTATTCACAAATGATTTCTAAGGAAAAATCTACGACTTCCCTCGCCCTCTTAGAAGAAATTAAACTCGCCAAGATCAAAGGTTATACCGGCGACTCTTGTTCGGAGTGTGGCTCGTTTGAGATGGTGCGTAACGGATCTTGTTTGAAATGTATGTCCTGCGGAGCGACTACCGGATGTTCTTAATCGAATTGCGTAGTTTGTTTTCTTCGCTCAAAAGATTACAAGTATAATCATTCGTTGTATTTGGAGAGGAACAAAATTCTATAAAAGTTTGAGTGATTATGTGGCTCAAGCTTTTATAGGGATAGCGAAGTCTGGAACTCATTTCAAAAGCAACTACTACAACATTCTCGTATCGGAACCTCTGAAAATCGGAATATTATCTGTCTGCGACCGGAGTGAGTTTGCCAACCGCATTCATAAGTGTCGAAATAAATAGCAAACGAATCCGTATTTTCAGGTACCTTGATTCCCGTTAATCAAATATCTTCCGATCGGATTCGCAATTCCTTCTAAGAGTGCGGTCTAAAAGAACAAAGTTGTGTAGACGAGATCGTTTTCCAGTTGGACTGAAGTCCGGTCCAAATTCTGAAATCCCAGATATAAAAAGAATCGGCGAACGTATTACTAAGACTTCCCGCAGAAAAATCGAAAAGCCCCGCATCGTCTGTAGTAATTCTTGTCGAGCTCCGAATTTGAATTTTGCGGACAATTTCGATCCTAGTAACGTATCAAAAAGTCTACTCACCCGATCATCGCAAAAAGTCTAAGGAGTTTCCGGTGGAGATAGCCCGGATAATCCCGGAATTTTCACTTCCGGCTTGTTGACGGTTCCCATAACCGGAATACATTTACTTCCGCTCTGTTTTTCTAAGAGAGTCAACATGTCTTGGATATCCTGTCTTTCCAACGCAAAGTTGCGATCCAGTTCCAGACAAATCCTAAGATTCAACTGAGAAAAGGATATGTTCTCCGATAGACGAATATTTCCCGTGATATCGAAACGTGCAATCGATGTGTCTAATGTAAAATCATTAAAGATGAGATTCCCGCCTTGAATGTTCACTTTTGTAAGAAACTTTTTAATCGTAATATTTTTGAGCTCGCCTAAAAGAGGAATCTCAGGAAGCTCCTGAATCATACCCGAAGAGGACCCGGCCGGAATTTCCAAATCCAACGTGCCGCTCATTCTCGAAAAACCTTGGTCTAAATTATCGAATTTTCCCTGACCTTCAAAGCTACGAATCTTCGCCAAGGGTCCATTTTCGGTGTCAATTTTTAAGGAAATCAGTTTAAATTTTCCGTTGAACTTTTTCTTAATCAAACCGAGTAGGGAAGTCTTCAAAATCGCCTCTTCTGTTTTTATCTTAAAATTGGAAGACGTGGTGATTTCCAGAGTATCCAAAGTTACATTTCCTAAAATCGAAATACTCAAATCCCTAAAATTGACGATAGTTCCCGTTTTAACCGAAGAGGACTGTAAAGAACTACGAACGACCTCGTCTAGAGGGAAAAGCCAAATTGTAAAAATGAGAAACGAAAAAAGACCCGTTCCGATAAGAATCAGTTTCTGTCTGAGCGTAAAACGAGGGGTCGTTTCCTCCTCCTCTTCCTGAAGTTCAAGAGTCAAAAATTCCTCTTCTTCGGGAGTAAGTGCGGTCTCTTCCTGAAATTCTTTGTCTTTTTTCATCGTTTTGCGCTCGCCACTACACGACTATAGGTGGAAAGTTTTAAATTTACGTCATAAACTTCCTTTCCTAAAAACGGCTTTTTAAAATTCAAATACTCCACTCTAGCGTTAATCATCTTGTTCTTTTCTATATCATAGATCAGACGAAAGATATTGTCCAAGGTGACTGATCGGAAATTGATATCGATCGTGATCCGATTGTATTTCTTATCTTCGATCGAATTGGAATCTTTCATCGTAGAAATTTTTTCTTTCAATCCATGTCGTATAAAAATCTCATCCAACTTCGCGTAAACGGCGCTTACGTCTGTCTCCCCTCCGGAAGAATCCAAAGATTTAAAATCGTTAAACTCTTGAATAATCTTATCCAGTTTTACGGGGGCGGTTCTCGAATCTTGAACTCTTTCCGTTAATCCCTGACGAAGAGTTATCACTTTGCGGATCGCCAAAAATACAATTAGTAAAAGAATTGCCCCAATTCCTCCGAGTACGATCAGTCTTTCTCTGGGTTCTAATTTATCAAGCATGGCGATCCTAAAACGATTCCTCCGAAGAAACTGGTTTATTGACGACCTTCATCTTAATGATAAAAGACACTTTATAATTTTTAACGCCTTGCATCAATTTTTTGTCTACAATCTCTATATCTTTAAACATAGGGGACTTTTCCAAAGATCTTTGTACAACTCCTATTTCGCTAAACTCGTTTACTTTTCCTCCGATCTTGACGAGATCTTGATCGTAATCGAACTGATCCAACTGAAACGGTTGCATATCAGAAGAAGGAAAATTTATGGACAATTCGAATAGAATGTCCAGAACACTTGGTTTGCTTAAGTATAATCTGTAAATCTCAGTTTTTTTCTTCTCTTCGTTCTTGAGTTTAGTGGCATATTCTAATATATCTGTGTCTTCGGGGGCGGGTCTGCCAAAACCTTTCTGAAATTTTTCGGCAAGTATCTTGTCGCCTGCACTGAGTTTTCGTTTGTCGACTATGATTCCTACAAAAAAAACCGTGATTAGAATGAACAAAGAAATTCCCGAAAAAATCAAATGCGGTCTAAACTGATCTAAGTTTAGAATGTTCTTATTGATCCGCTTAACATGAGGAGTATCTATAAAATCGACCTTATCTTTTTTCGGAAATCCGAAATGATAACCCATTCCCAAACAAGTCGAGAAGGTATCCCCGTTCAAAGAAAGGAAATCATATCTACGGATGATGAGTCCCAGAGAATCCCCGAAAAAGGATTCGATTCCTCGGATCTTACTTCCCCCGCCCGAAAGATATAAAATTTCCGGTCTTTCAGCCTCGTTCATCGACACGATACTTCTGTTAATTTCGGATGAAAGCTTTTCCGCGAATTTTACGGCACTTTGAAATGCCTTTTTGATATCGCTTGCTTTGAGTTTGAATTCCTTCGCGAACAAATTGAGATCAACCCCTTCTTCCGCAAACGGTTCAAATTGAAGAGAAAATTGTATCGCTTCCGCCTTTTCAAAAGGAATCTTTAAGTCGGACGCAATTTGTTCCGTAAGAGTGTCTCCACCCATGGAGATATATCTGGTATGAGCGACTTTTCCTTCATTCAAAATACTTAAGATGGTAACTCGTCCGCCTATGTCCACTTGGACAGATTTCTTATGAGTGATTTCTTTGTTCGAATGTTCAGAGACAACGGAAGCAAGGCTGACCGAATCCACAAACAAACCTCTAAATATGATATTGCTTCCGAAAAAGGGTGCGGTGATAAAATCCAATTCGCTGTGGTGCGCCGAATACGCAATCACGTTCGATTTTTCCTGATCAATTCTCCATATGTTTCCCGTTACCTCGACGGTTTCCATGGGAAACGGAATTCTGTTTTCCACTTCAAAAGGAATCACTTCCCGAACCGCTTTTACGGTCGTGAGAGGAATAGAAAACTCCCTTACAAAAAGACGACTCAAAGGAAGATTCAAAACGATACTCGTTTCTCCAGGAAAGTAGGAATTGATAAAACGAAGAATATTGTGTTTGTATTCGTCCTCTTCTCCGTGAGAGATACTCATAATCTCGGAACGTAAAATGTTTAACTTACCGAGAACTTTTTGAAACAGTACGCCTTTGATCGCACTCGTTCCATAATCGATTGCAAGAAATTGATCGTAAATAAACATCTGTTTTTTAGTCTTCCATATAATAAAGCATCTGGTTATTGGTCAGATCGAAAATACCCGTGATTCTGCGAATTGTATTCTTTACCTGACCCACTGCTACGATTCGAAAGATTTCTCCCTTGGTTTTCACCCTTCCTCCCGAAACATCGGTTCCTTCTCCTGCGAGTTCCTTGTAAAGCGTCAATCCCCCTGCGGTTGGAATTTGAAATTCCTGAAATTTTTCCAGATCTTTCAGTTCTTTGATAAAACCGCCGCGTTCCAATTTGAATTTAAGAATTCTCATAGCGGCCTGTTTGGTCATAAAATCGGATAAAGACATCAAAACAAAATATGGCGCACCGTTCAAGTTGATTCTATCATCCGAATTTTGTCCGGAAGGAATATATGCGGTCACGTTATTCGCTAAAACGAAATCGTTATCTCCGATCAATGCGCGTTCCTCTTCCGATTGAAACGCTTTGGAATATTTCTGATCAAAGTCTGTCGGCTTTAGAGAACCGTAAACCGTTTCTCTATCGAATCCCTTGACAGAAACGAGTTCCGAAAGAGAATACATAAAGGAATTCTTATTCTTACGAGGGGGTTTTAGAGAGGAGTAATATCCGTCTTCCGCGCCTCCGCCGACTTCCTGAAGATCTGTATCCAACCAGTCGAAGATCGGAAAGAGTTTTTCCCGTTTGATACCGAATTGATCAAAAAGTCTCGAAAGCATTTCTACAGAACGCAGATTCTGTTGATTGTCATCCTGGTTCAAAAGAGAATTCAAATTGATCTTTCCGTCTTCGGAACTGATCTTATAATAAATGGTCCCGCCTCCCAACGGCAAAGGCGGAGGGTTGAGTGCGATTCCGCTTTTGTAGAGATATTCCTCCGGAATTTTTTTAAGTGCGCCGAGCGCCCCCTGGAAACCCGCTTTTGCAAGAAGAAGCGCCCGGAATCCGTCCGCATTCGCTTGAGCGACTCTTAGTTCCCCCAAGGAGAGTTCTCCGAATTCCGTAGCCGTATAAAAGGAAGCGGTACCGATCGCCATCACTAAGATAACGACCATAAAACCTTCCCTGGATTTGCGAATGTTTCGTCGCGGTAAAATCAACAACGACTTGTTTTTATAACCGATTCGTATTTTAAAAACAAACGAAGCGCTTGAAACATTCTTCCGCGTATTCAAAAAAGTAAAAGGAAATTTTCGAATCGAGTTTAATAAAATTTGAATATTATTTAAAAAGAATCCCCGGAAACGCAAGCGTTTCATAACGGACCTCCTTCTTTCCAGAGTTTACGATCAACTCGATTCGGATCAGTCTCGGAATCGACTTGGTAAGCTTCGAATCCCATTCGTCTTCCCATTTCGCTCCGGTTCTGGAATATCTGAGCTGAAAACTTTTTACATAAGTCAACAAAGTATATTCTGTTCCTCCCGATTTCGGATAACGATCCACCATCTCATCTTCTCTGCGTATGAGTAGATTGTAATCGGAATTATCCGGCATCGGTTTTAAGTAGAAAGAGACTTCTCTCACTTCCGGCATGGAAGTCTCTTCCGAATTCGGATGTGTGGCCGCAAAATCCAAACGGTCCTTACGATCGATTCCCCTCCCTTCATTTTTACCGATAAAGATCAGTCTCCTCTGAGTTTGATGGAAGTATGTCATCGAGATCGTACTTCGAATATTCTCAATCGCAAGAAGAATATCCCTTTTTGCCGCCCCTCCGGAAGAAGAAGATTCTCTGGAAATTCTAAGAGAGGTGTAATATGTAGAAAAAATTCCGACAAATATAACGCCCAAAATCATCACCACGATCGAAATTTCGATCAAGGTAAAACCGTTTCGTTTGAAGTGAGCGTTCTTTATTTTCATTTTAAATTCTTAATATTGCGCGGACTTAAACGTTTCCGCAGTATAAGATTCCGTTCCATTCCCAGTGGGATACTTAATCGTAACCTTAATTCTGAAAACTCGGATGATTCCGACAGTAGCCGCCCCCTGATTTGCCTGCCCTGATCTTTTCATGATCAATTTATTCATCTCCGAATCCCGACCACCGAGCAGATCCTCCGGTTTTTTATTTTCTTTTCCGGCAAGTTTCATAAGATCCATCTCTTCCTCATTGATTATCGTTTCAAAACTGTATCCGGGATAACCCGGAATATTTCCAGTGGTTTTATCGGATTGAAGCACAGACACAGAATCGATCTGAGCCATTTTAATTTTAGCGAGATGAACTGCGTTTGAAATTAAAGCGGCCATTCTTTGTTGTCTGATTCCGTTGGAGATAACCATGTAAGTGTATGTCATTGCAATTCCGGCTAACGCAAGAGCAATAGAAACCTCGATCAAATTAAAACCGCTTCGAATCAATTTCGACGAATGTGCGCAATCTCCGATCGAACGAGTTTCGTCGTTACGATGCAAATTCGTTTTGTAGAATCCGAATTGACGTATGATTTTTGCGATCCGGAAGGAAACGGATTTACGGCTGTTGCTGTTCGTTATCATCCTGCTCTTTCCAATTCTTATCGGTCGCCAAATTCGAAGAAGTATGAAACTGCTCTCCTTCCAATACGGAAACTTTCCCTCCATATCGATAAAGGATTAAAGTCCTGTAAATAGAAGGATCGTTTCCTAAATGAACACTATAATCCGCTGAGATTCCGAGATAAGTATAAGGAACTTTGATGATTCCTTTCGTATATCGAAACCCTCGAATATCGGTGATGTCGATAATTTCGGAAGTATAAGGAAGTTTCTGAGGCTTAAAAATTAAGATTTCCTTAAGTCCGCTTTCGTCTCGAACTAATTTTTTGACAGCATACGTGTCATTGTCTATATCCAATTCCAATATCATCGTGGTATTCGTAAGAATGGATTTTTTATAGCAGAATTCGGCCGCTTGTTTTAGAGTTTGCGCCGCATCACTTCCGGAAGGAATAATGAAATTCGCGGCGGTACTTGCGAGAATACTAATTAACCCCGCAAGTATCGCAATAACAACGATTAACTCGATCAGAGTAAATCCTTTCCGGACGTTTTGTAACTTCATAGCCGGAAAGGAAAGATAGGATTATTTTCTGCGGAAGTCGGTCGGATATTCGTCTTCATTAAGGATGTTAAAGTCAGCATTTTTACCCTCTCCGCCTTCTTTTTTATCCTTGCCCATGGTTATGAGTTGAACGTCGCCATTCGCGTCTCTTTTGAGTTTATAAGGAGTTCCCCAAGGATCATTGATCGCTGCCTTTTTGGTCAGTACGGGTTTCCAATCTTCAGGAACATCTCCCGTAGTAGGCTTTTCCACCAAAGCTTCGAGACCTTGTTCGTCGGAAGGATAAGTGCCGTAACGTTGCGCGTATCTTTCAAGATGCGATTGAAGTTCGTAGGCGTCTTTTTTTAGTTTGAGGACCGCGGTATCATCGCTGATTTCACCGGGTTTAAAGTTGGAATAAACAAGAGCAATCAGAGCGCCTAAAATGATCACAACAACGGCGAGTTCGATCAGTGTCAGACCTTTTCTGTACTTTCTTTTTAATTTGGATTGGTTCAATTCAATTCTCCTTAATCTAAAGCTATATATTTTGAAGTTGCTGCGTCAAGTTGTACATTGGGACCATAATGGATGCCATAATCGTTCCGATCAAAAGACCCATAACCACAATCATCAAAGGTTCCATGGATTGTGTCATTGTTTTAATCGCGGTGTCCACTTCGGTATCGTAAATATCCGCGAGTTTATTCATCATTTCCGGAACCCGGTCCGAGACTTCTCCGGCGGCAATCATACCCACCACCATCTGAGGCAGAATTACGGACCCGCTGAATGATGCGGAAAGTTTTTCTCCTTCCTTGATTCTTTCTACCGCGTTTTTAATTTCTTCTCCGAAGATGGAATGATTCACGATTTTTTCCACGATGGTCAATGTAGTAATCAATGGAACACGGTTACTCAAAAGAATTCCGATGTTTCTTGCAAAACTACTCACGAGAACTTTGCGTGCAAGAGAACCCAAAATCGGAATTTTCAACACGAACTCGTCCCAATTTCGTTTTCCTTTAGGAGTGTTTTTGTAATAGATAAAACTCGCAACAGCGCCGAAGCCCAAGGCAAGAAGAAGCCACCAAAATCCGATCAGAATGTCCGAAACTCCGATTACGATTCGAGTGATCAAAGGAAGTTTCGCGTCGAACTGTAGAAACAATTCTTGAATCTGCGGAATAACTACCGTTAATAAAAAGATCGTAACGAAGATGGATAAAGAACCCATGATGAACGGATATACCATCGCTACTTGAACTTTTGCTTTGAGTTCGCTCGATTTTTCTTCGAGTTCGGCAAGTCTAGTCAAAGTGGCTTCGTAATCCCCGGTTTTTTCTCCAACCGCGACCAGAGACGGAAATTGACTGGGAAACACATCGGGATGTTTTTTCATCGCTTCCGATAGGGAAGCACCTTCCGTGATATTTGCCTGCATTCCGGTAAGAACTTTTCTAAAGTTTTGGTTTTCCGTTTGTTCTACGATGCTGGAAAGAGATTTATCCAGAGGAATTCCGGCGCCGAGTAACGTTGCGAGTTGCCTAGAAAAAAGTCCTACTTCTTTGCGGGGAATTCTATAAAAGTATTTCGCTAAAAAAGGAAAGAGTTCCCTGTCTTTTTTTTCGGAGTCTTCGGAGATGTTGCGAACATAAAGACCCTTATTCTTTAACTTGGATCTGGCGGCTTGAAGAGAAGCGGCGTCTATAATCCCCTTCTCTTCTTTTCCTTTTTTATTAAATGCAACGTAAGAATAAATTGCCATGACGTTAGGTCACCCTGAGGACTTCGTCGATCGTTGTAACTCCGTCGATTACCTTTTTGACTCCGTAATCCTTTAAAGTCTGAAAGTTATGTTCCAGCGCGATCTCGTTCAATTGTCCCGCGTCCTTGCCTTGTAGGATCGCATGTTTGATATGAGAATTCACCAACAAAAGTTCGTAGATTCCCGTTCTTCCCTTAAAACCGGTTCCCATACAATGAGAACAACCCTTACCTCTGTGTAAGCTTCCGTTCTTTAAAGCCTTTCTAGAAATTCCAATCGATTCCAATTCCGAAGCGGTCGGTTTATACGTTTCCTTACACTGAGCGCAGATAACGCGCACAAGTCTCTGAGCCATAAAACCCAAAACCGTGGAAGTGATCAGGTACGGTTCGATTCCCATATCGATCAAACGGGTAGCCGCACTCGCCGCGTCATTCGTATGCAACGTGGAAAACACAAGGTGACCCGTAAGAGAAGCCTGGATCGCGATCCTCGCGGTTTCCTCGTCTCGAATCTCCCCCACCATAATCACATCCGGGTCTTGTCGTAAGATCGCTCTGAGTCCGGTAGCAAACGTAAGACCGATTTTCTCCTGCATTTGCATCTGAGAAATTCCTTCGATCTGATACTCCACGGGGTCTTCGCAAGTGATGATGTTTCTTTCTTCTGTGTTCAGCTCGCTGAGCGCCGAATAGAGCGTGGTGGATTTTCCCGATCCGGTCGGTCCCGTAACGAGAACGATTCCATGAGGTTCATAGATCAAAGAACGAAGCGATTTGATGAGGTCGGGATAAAAACCCATCGTATCCAAAGAATACTTTTGATCCGTTTTATTCAAAAGCCTCATAACGATTCTTTCTCCGAACTGACAGGGAATCGTAGAAACCCGGATATCGATGTCCTTTCCAGCAAGTCTGAGTTTAATTCTCCCGTCTTGAGGAAGCCGATTCTCCGCGATATTCAGATTCGACATGATCTTGATCCTGGAAGAAATTCCGGCGTGATAGGATTTGGGAGGACTGAGAACGTTATGCAAAATACCATCCACTCTGTAACGAACCACGAGCGACTTTTCGTAGGGTTCGATATGAATATCCGAAGCTCTTTCGTTGACGGCCTGCGAAAGAATCACATTCACCATCTTGATGATGGGGGCGTCGTCACTTAAGTCGAGAGTTTCGTTTTCGAAAGCTTCCGCAAGTTCTGAAAAACTTCCCTCCATCTCATTGAGCATTTCTTTTGCTGAGGAAGAGGTGGTATCGAACTGAGAATGAATGATTCTCATGATCTCCGGCTCGGGGGCAAGAACGAATTCTACGTTATAACCTTTTAAGAAATTCCGTACGTCGTCCATCGGATGCAGATCGGACGGATCGGACACGGCGACTCGAATCGTCTTTTTAGAAAGTTGAAATGGAACAATCCTACTTCTTTGAAGAAGTTTCAGCGGAATTTGTAAGAATACGTCTTCCATTCCGGTAAACTCGAGTTTTTCCCTGAATTCAAGCCGATAGAGTTTGGACAGGGCGCGAAGAATATCGGTTTCTCCGGCGATTCCTTTTTTCTGAATGATATGACTGAGCGGGAGATTATTTTTCTTCTGAACCTTAAGGGAATCTTCCAGGTCTTTTTCGGATATGATTCCCTCTTCGATTAGGATATCCCCGAGAGTTTTCAAGTTTTAATCCTCTTTTTCAAAGAAATCAAAGAAAGATTTGATTTCTCTTTCTTTATTGAGGGTTCTTTCTCTTTCGAGCTCGTATTGTTCCTGTTGCATCTTTTTCTTCACGGTCATTTTATCCGCAGTTTCTCTACTGTCTAGTATATGCGGAGTGATAAAGACCATCAAGTTCGTCTTTTTGATTTTTTCGGTGGTCCTTTTGAAAAGATGACCTAAATACGGAATATCCCCAAGCAAAGGAATTTTAATAATCCTTTTTTGCTTATCATTTGAGATAAGCCCCCCGATCACGATAGACTGAGTGTTCTCGATGGAAATGGAAGTTTTGATTTCGCGACGATTGAAAGTCGGATTTCCTCCGGAAAGGGCGATCTCGGCGATATTCTTGATTTCCTGAAATAGCTCAAGAGTAATCCTATTATTTTTGTTCACATGCGGAGTAAATTTGAGTTTGATACCTGTCGGACGATATTCGTAGTTGTCCACCGTCACCGCATTGGTTCCGCCGGTACCGGCATTCCTACTCTGAGTTCTAACCGGAACATCCTGACCGACACTGATCTCCGCTTCTTGATTGTCCACTGTGAGTACTTGAGGAGCGGACAATACGTTGAAATTTTCATTTCCTTGGTTAGCGCTTAAAATTCCGATGATCTGCTCCGAACCTGCTTTTAAGAACCCCAAAGAGAAACCGCTGAGAGTGTTGACATTCGGATTGATCTGCCCGTTTGAATTGATGATATTCGCCTCTTTAGAAAGACCCGAGTTGAATTGACCGAACGCTTCTCCCTTATATCTCCAATCGATCCCGAAATCGTTCAAATCGCTAGAAGTAAGTTCCACAATCAGTACTTCTAGGAGAACCTGTTTCCGAGCGGAATCCAAAACTTTGATGATCTTTCGAATCTCGGCCCACTCGGCATTGGTTGCGGTTACAATGACGGAATTCGATTCTTTATGACCTACTGCCTTAATTTTCTCCACTTTCATCGGTATCTGCCCCGGAACTTTTTTCTCAGGGCTCAATTCTTCGGATTGAACGACAGGATTATCCAATTTAACGAGAGTGGCCGCGATCTTTTCGGCCTCACTGTGTTCCAGAGTATAAATGTGCACATCACCGGCGGACGCGATCGCCCCCGGACTTGCCTCTTCCAATTTCAGATCGAGTTCATTTATCAAAACCAACAATTTATTGATGTCCGCAGCAGAACCAGAAAGAACGATTGTGTTCGTATTTCTATAAACGATTACATCCGTATTCGGAGAAGTCAGACGTTTGAGAATAGGTTCTAGTTCTTCCGGTTTTGTATTTTCAATAGGAATAATCTGAGTGATCGTTCTGTAATCGCCGACTTCCGTTTCCGGAATTAACTCCTTTCCGACTCGGACCACGGGAGATCTTGCAAGCGCATCTTTAATCTTGACAATCGAAATCAAATCCGGTTCTTCCACCACGCCAAAACCAAGCGATTCTAAAACCGATTTCATAAAGATGAATGCGTTTTTAATCGGGATTTCTTTTTGAGAAATGATCGTAATCTTTTTACCTTTTAAACTCTCATCTAAAAGAATGTTTTTCTTTAAGATAGCGCTCATCCCTTTGAGAAAATCGTTTAACTCGGTGTCTCTCCAGTTTGCATAAAAGCTCTTTTCCGTCGGCTCTTCCGGAGCGGTCGCCGATCTTGTCTTAACGGAGGATTTTTTCTTGCTCTGAGGGAATACTGGTTTGTCCCACACTAAAAACAAAAGTATGAGAATGGAGAATATTCTAAAGATTGAAAATTGACTGATTGTTCCGTACATCTTTTTAATTTCTGATAATAAATTCGTAGGTGAGAATCTGACTACCTCTTTCTACATCTACCGTAATCTTATCGGCAGTTTTTACGGCTCCCCAGATTTCTAACATTTTTTCAGTTTCGGTTAATGGCATTCCATTTACTCGTTTGATGATATCTCCGTTTCTAGCCCCTAAGGCATAAAAGATGTGATCTGGCGTTACACTGTAGATTTTATAACCGGTGATCTTTCCATTGATCAATGCAGGACCGAATCTTGCATTCTTAAAGATCGCTGCCTGATCCTTCAGCTTACGATTTACGTCCTGTCTAGAAAGAACCTTTCGAACCGTATTTCCGGCAGGAAGTTGTTCGCCCTCCGCTTTCGTATTGGCATCCAGACTTAGTTTAGCTCTTGCTTCTCCCGGGGTTTGACCGATCTCAACTTTGAGAGTGACTCCTCCCTTTTCCAAAACGACGTAGTTGAGCGCAATCGAACGAATCTTATATCCACTGACAGTCTCACCAATTCCAAACTCCTGGGATTCGGCTTTCCCTTTTTCCACGATCGTAACCCGAGCAAAGGACCAGTGCCCGCTCAAGGTACCGGTGACTTTCATATCCTCTCCTTCTCCCGTGTCCGGGGGAGCGACGGACATTTCGCCTTCTACGGGAACTTCCCCTTCTTTAGGGATGACTCCTCGGATTAAATTTCCTTGGACCATTTCTTCATAAGAAGAAAGGGCTCGATTGACGGTTTCCGAACCCATTTTACGAATCGGACTTACGTTAGAATTTGCCGCTTGAACGCTTGGATTTAAAAAAGCGAGAATAACGGCCCTCAGAAGATAGGAAAGAGAATAAGAAAAGAATAAAATTACGGGAATAAGCGTATAGAAAGTGTTCTTCCTGAGTTCTAAAAAAATCGCGTTCATAGGAATTCGGTTAGCAAATTTCTTTCAAGAAATTGGAATACTTACAATTTCTATTTGGACTACAATCTGGCAAATTTACCCGGATCTAAAGGTGTAACAATTTTCAACGCCTTTTTCAAAGCAGTCTCAGGGTTTACCCTAGTTCCGTTCAAAAAGACTTCAAAATGAAGATGAGGCCCCGTAGCCGATCCGGTTCTGCCAATTGCACCTATGACCGTGCCAGTGCTGACTTTCGTTCCCTGATCAATCGTAATTTTCGAACAATGAGCATACATTGTTTTATAGCCGTTTTCGTGCTCAATGATAACCGTGTTCCCATAACCTCCGTTAACTCCGGCAAAAGATACGACTCCGTCTGCAACTGCAAGAATGGGAGCGCCTTGCGCGCCTGCAAAATCCAAACCGGTATGAAAGCCGCGAAAACCGGTGTGAAACGGATCTTTTCTTCTTCCGTAACGAGAAGTTATCTTCGCGTTCAAAACCGGATGTACAAATAATCTGCGAAATTCCACTTTTTCGCGGCTTGCATTACGCACTTGAACCGGAATAGAAATATTCTGTCCGACTTGAAGCGTAGTGTTCTTTTTCAGACCGTTTGTAGAGATAATTTTTTGAACCGAAGTTTTCATATTTCTTGCGATTTTGGAAAGAGAATCTTTCGGTTTTACAACATAATTTTTATAGATGATCCCACTATGACTTATGATTCTGGAGGAAATGATTTTATTGACGTTGATAAAACTCGGAAGTTCTAAATTGGATTTGTCTTTATGATAATT
>NZ_CP040840.1:2382500-2405000 GCF_006874765.1 Leptospira weilii | reverse complement strand
TTTCTAAAATATGTAATTCAACTCCTTTTTTACCAAGCTGAGCGACCAATGTAAGTCTCTCTCCCTTAAGTAGAATGGCCGATTCGGAAAAAGCTTTCAATCGTTGGCCTTCGATGGAAAGCCAACCCCCTCCTGGGAAAATGTCCAACACGGAGCCTTTGATATTTCGATTTAAGGCTAAACCGAAAAGATTCGAACCTTGAAACTGAGATTCCCTTCCCAAAAGAAGGCGTAAATTTCCGGTGAAAAAATCCGCAGAAAGTTTCATAAGAACCCGATCTCGAAAGGTATCATAATGGACATCTTACAAATCCGAAACTTCCCGAATATTTCGGTCACTCTGCCTAATAATTAGACTCCGAGTTTACTGTAGAAATTTTCCAGTAAAACTTCTTCTATGAATATCGGAAAGACCGTGCCGGAGAATCAGTTCTTCGTGCAGTTTTGTTCCGTATCCTTTATGTTGATCAAATCGATAATCTGGGTATTTTTTGGAGATGGAAGTCATGTAGCGGTCCCGACCGACTTTTGCTAAAATGGAGGCGGCCGCAATACTCACGATTCTAAGATCTCCCTTCGTATAAAAAGAGGAACGATTCTTAAAATAATTCCACTCTGGATAACGATTGAAGTTATAGTTTCCGTCGATTAAAAGTTGCAGAGGAAGAGCGGATGAAACAGATCGAATCGCCATTTTAGTGCATTTTCGAATTCCTTCTAGTACGGCTCGATTGATCCCTTCCCGGTCGATATAATTCGGGCTTAGGAAGGTTCGGTGCGAAATTTGTGCGGTTTTTAGAATTTCCGGATAGAGTGTTTCTCTTTTTCTCTCGGAAAGTTTTTTAGAATCAGTTAATCCTTTGAGAATCTTTCCTTCCAGGATTTGGTTCAGCGTATTTTGAGAAAAAGAGACCAATGCAACAGAAAGAGGTCCCGCATAAGGACCTCTTCCGGCTTCGTCGATTCCACAAGGAATCGATTCTGAATAGAACCGGTATTCTTCCGGTTCAAAATGAGTGAAAAACGACTCCGGCAAACCGGCTTATTCTGCTTTTGATTTTGCAGTAGTCTCG
Source organism: Leptospira weilii (assembly GCF_006874765.1). Classification (NCBI taxonomy): domain Bacteria; kingdom Pseudomonadati; phylum Spirochaetota; class Leptospiria; order Leptospirales; family Leptospiraceae; genus Leptospira; species Leptospira weilii. The sequence goes on along the minus strand of NZ_CP040840.1, from coordinate 2,403,927 downwards.
GTAGCGGAGTTTTCTTGTTGTCTTTTTCTATCTTCACTTACAAGGGCTTTACCACCCTTGAGTTCTTTGATACGAGCCGCTTTTCCGGATAAGTTTCTCAAGTAGTAGAGTTTTGCTCTTCTTACTTTCCCTTTACGAACAAGTTCTATCTTGGCGATTCTTGGAGAAAACAAAGGAAAAATTCTTTCTACTCCGATATCGTAGGAAACTCTACGAACCGTGAAAGTTCTTCCGTTTGCTTCGTTTGCGATGGAAATTACGACGCCCTCGTAAATCTGAACTCTTTCCTTTCCGGACTCAACAATTTTATAATGTACTTTAACAGTATCTCCTACAGCGAAATTTTGCTTTCTTTCGGCGTCCGAAGTTAATACTTTTCTTAAAAGTTGATTCATAATTTCCTCTCTTGATCAAAATCGATCTTTTTTCTATTTTGTTCCCTCCACGCTAAAATCGAAGCGTGATTACCGCTAAGTAGCACTTCAGGAACTTTCCATCCATTGTATTCCGAGGGTTTTGTGAACTGCGGATATTCCAAAACGTCCGGATGGTTATGAGACTCATCCAGAAGGCTTTCCCCTGCCCCTAAAAAACCTGGCAAAAGCCTGGACACAGCATCTGCTATACAAATACTGGCTAAATCCCCAGCAGATAATACATAATTTCCAAGGGACATTTCCATGTCAACTAGATGTTCCGCAACGCGGTGATCCACACCTTCGTAATAACCTGAAATGAATGTTAGAGGTTTTCCGGCTTCTTTCAATTTGCTAGCGATTCCTTGATGAAATGGAATTCCTGACGGAGAGGTTAAAATAACAACTCCCTTATTTTCCCCCAAGGATAAAAGCGCCTTGTGAATCGGTTCTACTCGAAGAAGCATCCCCGGTCCCCCTCCGTAAATCGTATCATCCACTCGATTGTGTTTGTTTCCAGAAAAATCCCTTAGGTGAACTGTGTTTATAGAAAACACTCCGGATTCAATCGCCTTTTGTTGGAGCCCTTCCGAGAAATAAGATTGGATCTTTTCCGGAAAGAGTGTGATGAAATTAAACTTCATTCCAAAGCTCCGATCGTATCAATACGATTGTCTTTTTTTCCAGATTTAGTTCTCCCACAAAAACGTGTAAAAAGGGGATGAGAATTTCCTCCCCTTCCGGTTTTGAAAAGACAAGAATCGGATGTGCAGGGTTGTCTTGTATATCCGTCAGTTTCCAATTCAGGCTCTTTCCGGATTCATCGATTGCTTGTAAGCCTACAAGATCTCTGACATAAAATTCGTTTTTAGTTTTGATTTTAGGAAGAAGGCTTTGAGGCAGAAAAAGAATTCCTCCAACCCACTTTTCCGCTTCTTCGGGAGTGGTAATTCCTTCAAAACGAACGACGAACTTTCCGCTGTGTGGACGGATTTCTAAAAGAGTAATTTCTTTTTCGGGAAAATTGGGATCGGGTTTACCCAGCTTTAATCGAACTGGAAGTTTGACCTCTGTGAGAACAGACTCTTGAACGTTAAAACGAAGCCATCCTTTGATTCCAAAGGGTTTGCCCAATTGACCAAGGGAAATCCACCCTTCAGTCAATGATCTCTAGAGAGAAGTTTTTGCCTGCTTTTACGGAAGCCGCGGTAAGAATTGCGCGCAGGGATTTTGCAATACGACCGTTTTTACCGATAACTTTTCCCACATCCTTCGGGGAAACTCGAAGTTCGACGATGTTTTGTTCTTCTCCTTCGATTTCTCGAATTACAATTTCTTCCGGAAATTCAACGAGAGAAGCAACAATGTACTTCAGTAATTCTTCCATTACTTTTTAAGAGCGGTTTTATATTCCGCCCAGATTCCCGCGTTCTTAAACAGGTTCAGAACGGTTCCGGTCGGTTGAGCCCCATTTTTCAGCCAGGTAAGAATTTTTTCCTTATGAAAGGTAGTCTGTTCTTTAATCTGAGCCGGATGGTAATGGCCTACGATATCTACAAATTTTCCGTCTCTAGGCGCTCTGCTATTAGCTGCAACAATTCTATAATGAGGATCGTGTTTGGTTCCAGTTCTTTGTAATCTAAGCTTTACCAAGGGATGTTTCCTTTTAAACCATTCTATTGCTTCGAATCATAGACATCCGAAAAAAGAATGCGTAATTTTTACCAATATTAGACAATATGTCCCTCTGTCAAGAAAACATACTAAAAGAACCAAGATGAAACGAACTTAAAATACAATCCGGAATGGAAACGCAAGATACGTAAAACTTTCAAAAGATTTCTTTGATAATGGTGGGAAAACCTCAGATCCAATGAATCGTGACTTGACCAATCATTTTTCCCCTTTTGCTAAGGACTTCAGATTTCTCGCATTATCCACGGGTTTTCCTGTCTTATAAAGTCCAGCTCCGACAACCACGATATCCACTCCATTCTTCCCCAGTTCTTGGATGTTGGTATCGTTGACTCCTCCGTCCACTTCGAGTTCGATCGGTCTGGTACGGATCAACTCTTTTGCTTTCCGGATTTTTTCCATTCCATTTGCAATGAATTTTTGTCCGTAAAAACCCGGTTCGACCGTCATCAAAAGAATCAGATCCACATAAGGAAGGACGTTTTCCAGAGCGGAAACGGAAGTCCCCGGATTTAGCGAAATTCCCACTTTTGTTCCGTGACTTTTTATTTCCTGAGCAAGCCGCACTGGAAAGTTGGTGGTTTCAATGTGAAATGTGATGCAATAAGGATTCAGTTCATAATATTTAGAAACGTGATTTTCCGGTTTGGAAACCATCAGATGTACGTCCAACGGAATTGATGTAAGAGCTTTAACTTCTTTGCTGAGCGCTTCTCCGAAACTGATCTGAGGAACAAAATTTCCGTCCATTACGTCCATGTGCATCAGGTCAATCGCATTCGGATCGTAGTGAGGAACGGTTTCTCCTAGTTCGGTCAGCTTTGTCGCTAGAATGGATGCGGAAATCTTCAAAGCTCGCTCTCGTAGGATTTGGATTTTACTTTTGCATCGGACGCATCCAAGAGAGTCAGCTTTATGTTTCCTTTCCGATAAAATACGGTCTGAAATTTTTCGCCGTCCTTGAGAGCGATCGGAAGAGTCAATACATCTGGTTCTTCCTGATTGGGAACCTTGAGAATCGCTTTGTAGTCTCCGTCATCTCCGACTTTGTAAGAAAACATTTCGTAACCGCTTTCAATTGCAAGTTCGGGTTCGAAATAATAAACCTTAAAACGAACCTCGTCCTCTTCTAATCTTGCCGATTGAACAAGTCCATTTTCCGAACGAACTCGGGTTTTTACGATTTCTTCCACTCTGCTTTTGATTCCCGAACGAGTTAGACTCTTTTGAACGAGTGGAAAAGACGCACCTTGGAAAGAGACAGGTGAAAACTCTTCCTTAGCCTTGGATGGAGCCTTGGTTACGAGTAAGAACACTTTTTCTCTTGCGGAAGTATTTTTTCCCGGTTCCGGAATTTGGTCGATGATCGTATTCGGAAGTTGATCCGCTTGCGGTTCGATATAAGTAATTCCGCCGATTTGCATTTCGACGTACGTTTCTCCGGAAAGAACTTTCTGAAGATTTGCTTTTGCGGAATCAATGGACTGGCCTCTTACGTCGGGAACGATCAAACGATCCAGTCCCGTGTTTACGGTTAGAACGATCTTGCTGCCCGCTTCTATTTCTCTTCCGGGACGAATGGATTGATAAAGAATGATTCCGTCTGTCTTATCCGGATAACGTTTGTTTTCCAGACGTACTTTCAATTGAAGACGACCTAATTCGTTGTGAACTTCGGGATAGGATTTTCCGATCAGATCCGGAACGATTATTTTGGCCGTATTTTTAGTTCTTATAAATACGATTAGGAAAGCCGCACTAAAAAATAAAAGGAGACCGACCGCTAAAAATAAGATGTAACCTCCGATCGGAAGATACTTTTCTTTGATTTGTTCCTGATTCACCCGAATGTTTCCCCTTCCTGGATTCTGAAACCGTTGAGAAAATCGGATGCAGACATCCTGTTTTTATTTTCCGGTTGTAATTCCAGAATTTCCAGAAATCTACCATCACCACACTGCGTAAGAAGGCCTTTTTTGTCCAACCGTTTCAATTTGCCAGGCCCTGGATTCGATTCGACGGGCAAGGAAGAAAGCCTTGTTTTCAGAATACCCATTCTTTTTTCCCGAAACCGAGTCGTTGCAATCGCATCCGGATATAAGGCTCGGATTCGATTGTGCAGTTCCTCTGCTCCGAGAGACCAATCTAAAATTCTATCTTCCGATTTGATTTTTCCGCAATACGTTGCCTTACCGTGATCTTGAGGAACGGCAGGAAACGGTTTCCCATCGTATGTCCTCAATAACTTAAGAACCGATTCGATTCCTGCGTCTGTGATCTTATTCATCAAAGTTCCCGTATTATCTTCCGGGACGATATCGATTTCCAGAGACAAAAGAATATCACCTTCGTCCATTTTTTCCCCGATGTATTGAATCGTAATCCCGGATGTGCTGTAACCTTTCCAAAGTGCGGTTTGAACGGGGGAAGCTCCACGTAAATCCGGCAACAAAGATCCGTGTAAGTTGATGGAAGACAAAGGAGGGCGCTCGTACACCTCTTTGGGAAGAATGGAGCCGTAGGCAAAGACCACATAGAGATCCGCAGGGAAAGAACCGAAATCAGAAAGGGCTTTTTCTTTTTCCCTTTTAATGGATTCGTATTGAAATACGGGAATATGGCGTTCGAGCGCGATTTTTTTTACTGGACCGGCTTCGGGAGTTTTACTTCTTCCTTTAGGACGATCGGGATTAGTGACGACAAACAAAACTTCAGCAAGTTTAGAATCGATCAACGCTTGTAAAAGTTTTGCGGAATGTTCCGGGGTTCCAAAGTATCCGATTTTCATAATATTACACCAGATCCAAAGGATCGAAGTCGATTTCTAAATACACTTTTTTCGAAAGTTTCAGAGGACGAATCTCTTTTTTAAAAATTTCCCTCCAATCGCCCAGAGAAGTAGTTTTAAGAATGATATGATTCCTAAAGTTGGAATCGATCCTATAAAAAGGACAAGGCGCGGGGCCGAGCAGAATCGTATCCTTGGATGGAAAGAATTTTTTTAAAACCCCGAATACCAGTTCGATCGTTTCCAAAGAAATCTTTTCGTCTTTGGATCTGGAAACGATTCGTACAAGTCTGGAAAAGGGAGGATAAAAGAGTTCTTTTCTTACCGGAATTTCAGATTCATAAAATTGAATGTAGTTTTGACTTGTCGCCATCTGGATCACCGGATGATCGGGAACATTCGTTTCAATGATCACTTCTCCTTTTAGTTTCGATCGACCCGCCCTTCCCGCGACCTGAGTCAAAAGCGAAAAAACCCTTTCGTTCGCGCGAAAGTCCGGAAGCCCGAGGCCGATCCCGGCGTTTAAAACGCCGACTAACGTGACCTGCGACGCGTCGAGACCTTTTGCGATCATCTGTGTCCCGGTGAGAATGTCGATTTCTCCCTCAAGTAATCGGGAAAGTACTTCGTTTAACAAACTCCGGTCCTGAATGGAATCCTGATCCAAACGTTCCACTCTCGCTTTGGGAAACGCTTCTAAAAGATTCTCTTCCAATTTTTGGGTTCCGGTTCCTTTCAGAGTAAATCGTTCCCCCATTCTTTTTTCCAAGGAATCCAAATTTTCGGTATGGCCGCAGAGGTGGCAGATCGCAGTCCCTTTTTTATGATAACAAAGATTGGTTGTACAATTCGGACAAGGAACGTAGGAAGAAGTTGAAGGAGAGTGAATTAAAGGACTATACCCTCTTCTGTTCAAAAGAAGAATTACCTGTTCTTTTTTAGCCAGTCTTCGTTTGATCTCGAAAGAAAGCTCGGAACTAATAACGTTAGACTCTTTTTGATTTTCCACGATACGAACGGTCGGAGGCAAAACCCCTTCCGGTCTTTTCGTGAGAGTATGCAGATAGATTTTTTTTTCCTTGGCGAGATGATAGATTTCCAAAGAGGGAGTCGCAGTTCCCATCACAAGAACCGCGTTGTTGGTTTTGCACCTTTGCATCGCAACTTGGCGCGAGTGATATCTCGGACTGGAATGTTCCTTAAACGAAGAATCATGATCTTCGTCGATGATGACAAGGCCGAGATTCGAAACCGGGGCGAAAACCGCGCTTCTCGTTCCGACCGCGATTCTTTTTTTACCGCTTAAAAGTTCGTTGTATGCCTTGAATTTCTCGGAGATCTTGAGTGCGGAATGAAGCACAGCCAGTTGTCCCGGGAAGATAAGCTCCAACTTTCGGATAATATGAAACGTTAAACTGATTTCAGGGACCAGTAGAATCACGGAACGATTCGGAGTTTCGAGCGCTTTTTGAATGAGGTGTATGTAAATTTCGGTTTTACCGGAACCTGTGATTCCGAATAGAAGATGAACCGCAGTTCGTCCGAAGGTGGAAAGAATATTTTGATAAGCGACTTCCTGTTCTTCGTTTAACGTTACGGGTTTGCCTTCCGAATCCGAAGGAAACGCCTCTAGTTTAACCTGTCTTCTTCCCGCGGGAATCATCTTATAGATACACTCTCCGAGAGACGCGATGTATTGATCCTTCATCCAGTATGCAAGATCGATTTGTTCCCTGAGGACAATCGGAGTTTTATCTATGATTTTCACCACCGGCAAAACCTTATAACTCGGTTCGTTTTGATGAATCGAGACGATAATTCCCTCTTCTTCCCTGTTTCTGAGTTTTGCCAAAACGCGGACTCCGATTTGTGTGTTCGGAGGAACTTCGTATGTAAACGTATCTTCTTCGATCGGAAGATCAAACGCAACTTCGGCGTAATAGATCAAAATATATCCTTGAGTTTATTTTGGAAAAGAGAGAGTTGAGAAAGAATACTTTCCTTAATCGAGATCTCCTCTTTTTTGATCGTCTCGAATTCAAAAGAATCTTTAGCCCCCCTAAAATTTTTACGTTTGGTTTCGATTGCCACAATCGCTTCGGGAGATCTGAGAACGATCATCGGCACTCCCGGAAGGAAGTCTAACGTTCTTCCCATCATTTCGAGGGCTTTTTCCTTTCCATAGACCGCGATAGCGCTCGTTCCCAAAAGAATAATTCCTTTGATTTTTTCGGAATCGATCGTTTCTTTGACTTGAACTTCGCATTTTTCGGTTCTGACTTTCCAGTCTGTTGCATTCGACTTGGAATGAGCGAAAATACAAGCCGGATATTCCTGATAATAAAATTCCTTATGGCTGAATCCGAATTGTTTTTGGATCATTCTCCCGAAAAGTTCTTCGGCTTCTTTAGTCCTAAAAATCTGATCCGGAGAGGTTTTGGAAAATGCAGACTTCCCGGGGACGATTTCTCCCGTATAATGAAGTACTAATATAGGTTTTCGTCCTTTGATTATAAAATTACGAACCGCACTGATCCGTTCGGAACAAAGTTTACAAACAAAGTTCCTCTCCGCCGTTCTGGCGGCTCTTCGAACCTGAATTCCGGTAGCTTCCAGTTCGAGATCGTGGGATTGAGAAGAAGGAAGCCAAATCTCCTCTTTCCAAACGAGCTCCGTAGTTTCTGGAGGTTGTTCTCCCGAAAGTTTTAGAATCGGAACCTGTTTTTTTTGAATCAAAAAACGAAGATCCCCCAGAATTCTTCGGAGTTCAGAAAGAATCTCCTTATCCATCCGTGTACTGATCCGAAGAAATGTTAAGCGACTTCATCTTTCTGTATAAATGAGAACGTTCTATTCCGAGAACCCGGGAGGTTCTAGTCACATTGCCTTCGTTAGTCTGTAACGTCTTTATAATATACTGTCTTTCGAATTCTTCCTTAGCTTTTCGAAAATCCCCTAACTCCACCATCTCATTCGCCGTTTTGAATCCTTTCAGTGCATCTCTCGTGTCGTTTGCGGTAATCGTAGATCCCACTGTCATGATACAAAGCCTTTCCATAACGTTTTTCAATTCCCGAATATTTCCAGGCCAAAAATGATTTTGAAGTATGGAAATAGCCTCGGATTCGATCTTCTTCGGAGATAGATTGTTTTCTTCCAAAGTTTTAGAAATATAATAGTCCACCAACAAAGGGATATCGGAGGTTCTTTCCCGAAGAGGTGGAATCGTAATCGGAATCACATTCAATCGATAATATAAGTCTTCTCTAAACTTTCCTTCCCGGATCGCCTCTTCCACTGGAATGTTGGTCGCGGCGATGATCCTAACGTCCACCGTGATCGTTTCCGTGCTTCCCAGTTTTTCAAATCTTTGTTCTTGGAGAATTCGCAAAACCTTTGCCTGTGTCGACAAGGACATGTCGCAAATTTCGTCGAGAAACAAAGTCCCTCCGTTGGCGGCTTCGAATTTTCCGATTCTGGAATCAGTCGCCCCCGTAAAAGCCCCTTTCGTAAATCCGAACAATTCGGACTCGATGAGTTCTTCCGGAATCGCGGCACAGTTCATTTCGACAAAAGGCAAATCCTTTCGTTTAGAATTTTTGAATATGGTTCTAGCAACGAGTTCCTTTCCAGTCCCGTTTTCTCCGTATATAAAAACTCGAGCGTTTGTAGAAGCGGCCTGAGCAATCGCAAACTTTACTTTTTGAATCGCAGGAGAGTTTCCCAGAATTTCATCATATTCTAATTTAATAGAGGAATATTTTCCCTCCGGTTTGATTACGTTCTCGATCGCCTGGAGTACCTTTTCAATGGAAAGTGGTTTTTCCAAAAAATCAACGGCTCCTTTTTTAGTGGCCGAGACCGCAATTTCGATCGTTCCATGCCCGGAGATCATAAGCACAGGAAGAGTCGGATAAAGTTTTTTGCATTCGTCTAAAATGACGATCCCATCTTCCTTGCCTAACCAGACATCCAAAAGAATCAAAGAAGGCCTTTCATTTTTGAGTTGTTTCAGTAAAGTTTTGCCTGTGGAAAAAGTTTCCACTTCGAAATTTTCGTCTTCTAAGATTTCCTTCAGGGATTTTCTAATTTCGGGTTCGTCGTCGACGATAAAAATTTTCATGATCGGTTACGATACGGGAAGTTCGATTTGAAAACGACATCCACCCATACGAGAAGAATCTACAGAAATATGACCATTGTGGTCAATCACACTTTTTTGAACGATCGCTAAACCGATTCCGGAAGTATTGCTATTTTTTGTGGAGTAATACGGTTCAAAAACTTTTTGTTTCAATTCCGCCGAAATTCCGATTCCGTTGTCTTCGACTGAAATCACCGCAACTCTTCTCATGATCTTTCTGGTCGTCGAAGCGGAAATCAAAATCGAACCCATATAATTGGATAATTTTTCTTTCTCCCGTTTTCTTTCGATGGCTTCCATGGAATTTTTAATAAGGTTTGTGAGAACCCTCAGAACGATTTTTTGATCCAAAAATAATTGAGGAAAACCCTTTGAAATACTCGTTGTGATTTTGATTTGCGGGGTATGTTCAAAAAGTTTTACAGCTTCGAGAATGATCGGTTCCAGATTCTGATTGATTAGCTTCGGAGTGGGCATCCGGGCAAAATCGGAAAATTCGTTCACGAGATGTTCCAATACGCGAACTTGTTTGATGATCGTATCGGTCCCGGTTGAAACGATTTCGCGAAATTGTTCCTTATTTTCCGATCTCATCTTTCTACGAATTCTCTCCGCGGAAAGTTGAATCGGAGTCAGAGGATTCTTGATTTCGTGCGCCATTCTCTGCGCGACTTCTTTCCATGCCGCGATTCTCTGACTTTGCATAAGCTCCTCGTCTTTCGATTTCAGATCCTTTACCATCTGATTAAAAGAGTCGATGAGAGCGCCGATCTCCCCAGCTTCTCGGATTTCGAGGTTGATATCCGTATCTCCCATGGAAATTTTTTGAGTCGCATTTGCCAGCTCTATAATCGGTCTGGAAATTTTTCTGGCGAAAAGAAGAGAAAAATAAATCGCAAGTAGAAAAATAGAAACCGTGATAATGCTGAACGTTAGACGAATTCGATATGGAAGTTTCTCCTTGGTTAGATCCGCGCGGTCGTAATTCCTTCTGGTGGAAATCACAGAGTATACGCTCCTTTCCTTTTCTTTGTGAATTCTAATTCCTGTTTGAAGGTTGTAATTTCCGGCGGGAAACGGAACTCGGATGAAATACATACAATAATCCGGGCGATAACTTGAAAATTCCCTCCAACTCGAATTTTTCGAGAAAGACTTGAAATTTTTTTCCAAGGGCTTGTATTTCAAAGCACGATTTTCTAAAATCGGTTTTTCGTTCTCGTAAATGCCCACGTAGAATTCGTCACTTTGAATCAGATTGAGTTTAGAAGCTACTGCAACCAAGGATTCCAAGTTGAGGGGTTGTATTCTCAGAAAACTTTCCAAAAGGCGCGTTTTTTCAACGAGCAATTTTTTTTGTGGTTTTTCTTCGTTTAAAATCAAAGTTTCACCGGACAAAAGCGCTTCTTCTATATCGATTCCGTAGAATCTTTCGTAGAGTTTTCCGGTGACGTTGGAGGAAAGAAATAAGATCGGCAACAAAGGAAGAAGTGCGACAAAGATAAACGATAACGTTAGACGATATCTTATGGAGCTTTTAAGTCTTCCCGTCTCTAAATTACGTTTGTTCCTATAAAAATAGGAGATAAGAAGTGAAAGAGAAAAAAGCGGAATGAAAAAGAAGATATAAACCACGATTCTGTCTAAAAACCCTATATCGTCCGATACGGCGTTTTGATCCGAAAACTGAAACGTTTCGGCGAGAATTACGGAAAGCAAAATGTTCAAACCTAAGACGAGCAAATCCCGTAGATAATATCTGGTTTCATCGTTCATGGATTCGAATTTGTTAAACGAAATCGTTGTTTACGATATTACTTAGAGCCTCCAAGGCTTCATCTTCCTTTTCGCCTTCGACCTGAATTTTAAATTCATTTCCGGGCGCAAGAGCGAGCATCATAAGCCCCATAATACTTTTTCCGTTCACGACGACCTCGTCTTTGACTACCGTGATTTCGCAAGGAAACTTGGAGGCGCAGTTTACAAATACGGACGCGGGTCTTGCATGCATTCCGGTGCCGTTTTCATTAATTTTAAGGAGGATTTCTTTCAACTTTACCCTGCTGTAGATAATTACTTAGCTTTTGATTGAATTCTTGCGCCGCATTTTTACCCAGTTTACGTAGACGTTGGTTCATGGCGGCGGTTTCCACGATGATCGGAATATTCCTTCCCGGTCTGACCGGAACTCGAATGAGGGGAATCTGAACGCCCAAAAGTTCTTCTGTGGGATTTTCAAGTCCCGTTCTGTCGAAATCCTTGTCTTCGGTCCATTCCTCCAAATGAATGATGAGTTCTATAAGTTTATGATCCCTTACCGAACCGATCCCAAAGATATCTTTAATATTCAAAATCCCTAATCCACGAATTTCCATGTGGTGCCTCAGAAGATCGGAACAGGTTCCGATAAGATAACTTTCCGAAAGTCTTCTGATCTCGACCATATCGTCCGCGACAAGCCGATGTCCTCTTTCTATAAGTTCGAGAGCGGTTTCGCTTTTACCTACTCCGCTTTTTCCGGAAAGAAGAATTCCAATCCCGAAAACTTCGATCAAAACTCCGTGTCTCATGGTTCTCGGTGCCAGACTACGATCCAAAATCCCGGAGATAAGAGTGATGAATTTATGAGTAGAAACGTCGGAGATCATCAGAGGAATTCCGAGTTTTTCGCAGTTTTCCATGAAAATCAGAGGAGGCATGTTTCCGTGTGTGAAGATGATACAATTGAGATGAAAGCTGAAAAAATCCGCGGCTATGTTTTTTAAATCTTCCGGAATTCTGGAAGTGATGTAAGCCCATTCCCCCTTTCCAAAAATCTGAATCCGGTCATGCGCAAAACTTTCGTAAAACCCGGTAAGAGAAAGTCCGGGTCGATTGATCTCGGACATATTGATTCGATTGGTAAGTCCCTTTTCCCCCGCAAGCAAACGTAAACCTAACTCCTCGTGTTCATTGAGAAGATTGGAAACGTTAATTCCCGGCATCGACATGGATTATCTGGACTCCAGAGATTTGACTTTTTTTCTTTGGCTGGAAGGAAGAATTTTTAAGATCTTTCTGTATTTGGCAACTGTTCTTCTTGCGATTTCGATTCCTTGTTTCCCGATCGCTTCCACGATTTCCTGATCGGACAAAGGATTATCGGATTGCTCCTCTTTGACGAGATTTCGAATGAGATCGTGAATTTTTTTAGAAGATTCGATCCCGCCTTCGGAAGAACGAACCCCGGAGGAAAAAAACCACTTTAATTCCATGATTCCTCTGGAAGTTTGAACGTATTTATTGGAAGTGATCCTGGAAATAGTGGACTCGTGCATCTCCAACTTTTCGGCGATGTCCTTGAGAGTCAGAGGTTTTATATACTGAATCCCTTTTTGAAAAAACTCGGTTTGCATTTCTATAATCGCGGAAGTGACCTTAAATAAAGTTTGCCTTCTTTGATTTACGGAACGGATAAGCCATTCCGCGGAACCGAGTTTAGACGTGATGTACTCCCTATCCGACTCTTTCGCATTCTTTAGAATATTCTTATATTCTTTATTGATCTTAAGACGGGGTATCCATTCGTCGTTGATGTATATATCAAATTCTCCCTCCACTTCCCTCACGATCACATCGGGGATCACATAATCCGGTTTGTTTGAAGTGTAAAGGGTGGCGGGATAGGGTTCCAATTTTTTGATTTCAGACGCAAGGGACTCCACAGTTTCCAGAGAGATTTCCATCTTTTTGGAAATCGATTTATAATCCAATTTCTCTAGATCCTTGATATGATCTCGAATTAGAGCATGAAGCTTTTGATCTTCCGGTTTTACGATCTGTGCTTGGATAAGAAGAGTTTCTTGGACATTCTTAGTTCCGATTCCGATCGGATCCAATCTCTGAATCTGATCCAAAATTTTACGCACTTTTTTTTCGTTCAGTTTCATCTCTTTGCAAAGATCCGAAATCGGAATCGTGATAAATCCGTGATCGTCAAGCATGGAAATCAACATTTCTCCGATGGAGATTTCCTCCGGCTTTAAACTGGAAAGCCTAAGTTGCCAAAGAAGGTGTTCCGACAAAGAACTTCTTTCAGGAGAAGACTCAATGTATTTCTGGTTTCGATCGGAAGCATCTGAGCCAGTACTACTTGCTTTGTCCAAGGAAAAATGATCCTGCCAGGTCACGTCCGAATTTTTAAGAAAGTCGTTCTTCTCTTTTCTCTTTAGATCGTCTCTGCTATACAGATCAGGGGTTCTATTTCTTTCCGAAGCGTATTCTTCCTCAAGCATCGGATTTTCCACAAGTTCAGAATTGATTCGATCCGAAAGTTCCAAAGTGGATAAGGGTAAAAGTTCTATGGACTGTCTTAGGTCCTGGGTCATCACCAGTTTTTGAGTTTGTTTCTGAATCAGTGACTGACTAAGATTCACAGTGTAAAATCCTCGCCCAAATAGATTCTTCTCGTCTCCGGATCATTTACAAGATCGTGAGTGGAACCGGAAATCAAAATTCTTCCGCTATACATGATATATGCACGATCCGTAATTTTTAAAGTTTCTCGGACGTTATGATCGGTAATGAGAATTCCAAGTCCTCTTTCTTTCAAGGACCCGATCACGGTTTGAATGTCTTTCACCGCGATCGGATCCACACCCGCAAACGGTTCGTCCAAAAGAATAAAGTCCGGATTGGTGACAAGCGCTCTCGCAATCTCACAACGTCTTCTTTCTCCGCCCGAAAGAGTATAACCTTTTTGATTGGCGACTCTCATGATCTGAAGCTCGATCAGAAGTTCGTCTCTTCGTTTTATAATTTCGGGTCTGGAAAGATTCATTGTTTCCAAAATCGCTTCCAGATTTTCCGCAACGGTCAACTTGCGAAAGATGGAGGCTTCCTGCGCGAGATAGCCGACCCCGAGTCTCGCACGGATATGCATCGGAGATTCGGTCACGTCTTGTCCGTCTATGTAGACCTTACCGGAATCCGGTCTTACGAAGCCCACCGACATATAAAAAGAAGTCGTCTTACCGGCTCCGTTCGGACCTAATAATCCGACCACTTCCCCTTTTTTGATATTGAAGCTGGCTCCGTCTACGACCTTTCTTTTGTTGTAGACCTTGATAAGGTTATCCATTCGAAAGGTTTTGCTCATATACTCAGATCATTTTCCGGGGTCGATTCCGTCGGTCAAAAGGGCCCGACCTTCTCTCGGAAAGAATATTATCCTTCCTGCATGAATATCTCTGCCGTTTTTTCTTAGAATCGGATTTCCCTCAAGAAATACTTTTTCCTCTTTTTCAAAATATGTGGCGTATTCTCCCGTTGCGAAAGAATCCTTTCCCTCTACGAGAACATTTCCCCGGATTACGGTTTCATTTTTATCCATAAACCGCTCAAACTCAATCGCAGTCATCGTACTCGTGACCTCGTTCGTTTTTTTGTCTAAAAAATCGATTTTTCCGGAATCGGTCAAATGAATGTATTGGTCGTTTTCAAAGTAGTCAAGGACATTCCCGGAGAGGATCAATGCGTTTTCCCGATCGTGAACCGTAATTTGATTTCTAGCTTCTATCTTAGAAGAGTTTTTCCCATAACTGACTAACTTTTCCGCGTTCATTTTCAAATTACCGCGATAGATGGTCGCGTTTCCATACAGACCGACCCTTGTCTCTCCGCCTTCATCCTTGTCGCTTACAAGTTGATCTCCTTTAAAGATCGCAACTCTTGTGACTTCTTTTTTGATTTTTTCCTTCGTATTCGGAGAATCTTTTTTCTCTACGACCTCTTTCTCTGTATAATTCTGAAAAAGAATACTTTCCCCGGCTAACTCTACTTTATTGATATTCGTATAAAACGTGAGCTGTTTTCCAGTAAGATAACGATCTTTTGCAATGAGAATCGGGTCCGGATCTGTCACAATCTTATCCGAATCTTCTTCAAATAAAGCTTGTTTGCAGAGAATGGTAATTTGTGGATGAGCGATGATTACGTTTTCCTTCAATAGAGTCGTTTTCTTAGCGAGATTTCTTTCGATGAATGTTGCAGAAATAACGGTTTTAACCCCACTTTTATCCGTGTGAAAAAGTCTGGGACGATTTTTAATAGTAACCTTTTCTTCAAGTTTATCGTATTCACCGGTTCCCGCGCGAAGAGTCACACCATTGTCACCGTCTTGAACGACTACCCCACCTCGTAAAAATCCTTTGAATGCGTCCTTACCGTAAATCTCTATTTGGTTTGCAGAAAGTTTCACTTTTTTGTGCTGAATCCAAGCGCCTCCATCTAAGATAAAGACCGTAACTTTCAAGCCGGAAACGGTTTTGTCCTCTTGGGTCAGAGAAGATCCCCCCCAAAAAGTAGGGAAATTGGAAGTCGCATCCTTTTTTTCCGGATTTTCCGGAGGAATGTTCACAAATTTTCTGTCTGCAGTATCGCTCCCCACTAAAAGCGGTGGCTTTACGTTTCCATAATATGGAAAAAATGTAATACAAGCGCATAGGAGGGCGAGAAGTTTACGAATCATAGGGATCCAGCCGCTTTCAACGGATTGGTACCCCCCTGTGTAATCGCACTCGGCTTTAGGATCGTGAACTTATTTAAATCCTTATCCGCTCTGAGTCCGATCCCACGGATCGTGGTTCCATCCGCGCTTACGGTTACTTCCGAATCGGACACCAGCTTTTTCGTATCCATGTTGTACTCCATCACCTTCGCAACGAGAGTCTTATTGTCGTCGGTTCTTAGAAAAATATTACCTTCTAGGAGCATCAATCTTGTCTTGTGATTAATTTCGCCTTTTTCGGCTAAAAGTTTGGATTTGAACTTTCCATTTTCATACTGATCGAAATCGATATTGTAGAATATTGTTTTATTCTCATTTACGTAGACGTAGGATTCTTCCGCTCTCAATTCCCACTGAAGTTGCCCACTCGCGTCGTAAGCTTCTCTTTTAAAATTCCGAATCGAAACCGAGGAACCGCTTTCTTTTTCCTTCTCAACCCTTTCGTAATTTACTTTTTTACAATAGAAAAATGTTACTATGAAAAAGGCGCAAACAACCGGAAGAGAAAAAATACGAACCCGATTGTTGATTTTGTTCCTCATGACGAGTCCGATTACGACTCGCTTCTGGAAACGAGAATCTCTTTTTTGACGTAACGATCCAGACCAATCATTTCTTTTAAAAGGTTTTTGATTTGAGAGAGAGGATATTGAGTCGTCGCATCCGAAAGAGCCTTTTGAGGATCAGGATGTACTTCCATAAAAACTCCTTCGATCCCGAGAGAAACCGCGGAGCGAAGAATACTCGGAATAAATTCCCTTTGCCCGCCCGTGATATTTCCGGCCGCTCCGGGAAGTTGTGCGGAATGAGTCGCGTCGAATATGAGAGGAATGTCGAATCCGTGAATGATCGGGACCGCTCTTCCGTCGAAGATCAAGTTTCCGTAACCGAAAGAAGTACCTCTTTCGGTTACAAGCACCTTGTCGTTTCCGGATTCCTTCATCTTTACCGCAATATGCTTCGTATCGGAAGGGGCGAGGAATTGCCCTTTTTTTACGTTGACCCATCTTCCGGTTTTGGCCGACTCAGCTATGAGATCGGTTTGTCTGCACAAAAAAGCGGGAATCTGATAGATATCGATCACGTCTTTTAAAGGAGCGATCTGGTGCGTTTCATGAATATCCGTAAGAACAGGAACATTGTATTTGTTTTTGATATATTCTAAATTTTGAATGCCTTCCGTAAGTCCCGGCCCACGATAGGAGTTCACAGAGGAGCGATTTGCCTTATCGAAACTACTTTTGAAAATATAAGGAATTTTTAATGCTTCGCAGATTTCGATCATCTCCGCACAGACTCGATCCAATAAATCCCGATTTTCCATCACGCAGGGACCGGCGATCAAAAAGAAAGGTTCGTCCCCTCCGATCTTACTTCCGTTTAGAAAATCTCTTTTAGTACAGGTATTGTCTCTCATGATGATCCTTTCTTTGAATATTTCACGGCCGCACGGATAAATCCAGCAAATAAGGGATGAGGCTGCGTAGGTCTGGACTGAAATTCGGGATGAAACTGAACCCCTACAAACCAATTGTGTTCCGGAATTTCCACGATCTCTACGAGGCTGTCGTCCGGAGAAGTACCCGAAATAACCATTCCGTTTTCTTCGTATTGCTTTCTATAACGGTTGGTGAATTCGAATCTATGCCTATGCCGTTCGTGAACGAGTGTCGATTGGTATTCGGAGTAAGAAAGAGTATCTTTTTTAATTTTACAAGGATAAGAACCGAGCCTCATCGTTCCGCCCATCTGTTCGATATCGTTTTGTTCTTCCAAAAGCGAGATCACCGGATATTCGGTGTCCGGTCTGATTTCGGTTGAATTAGCGTCTTTGAGTCTTAAAACGTTTCTTCCATATTCCACGACGGCACATTGCATTCCAAGACAGATTCCGAAAAAGGGAATTCCATTCGTTCTTGCATACTCGATCGCGAGAATTTTTCCCTCGATTCCGCGATCCCCAAAGCCGCCCGGCACTAAAACTCCGTGGACGTTTTTCAAAGAACCTTGTACATTGTCTTTATTTAAATTTTCAGGATCGATTTTGACGAATTCCACTTTGGTATCGTGCGCGATTCCGCCATGGGAAAGACTTTCGTAGATGGAACGATATGCGTCTTGTAAAGAAATATATTTTCCCACAATCGCTACTTGAACGGTTTGTTTTGTGCCAAGTAGCCTTTTTATCACCTTGTCCCATTCGGAAAAATTGGATTCCCGAAGTTCCATCCCCATCGTTTTTAGAACTACTTCGTCTAGTTTTTCTTCCTTATACATTTTAGGAATTTCGTAGATAGATGTGGATATATCGCTCGCAGAAATTACGTTCTCTTCCTTTACGTTGCAAAAAAGAGATAGTTTATTCTTCATCTCCTTCGTCATGGGCTGAGAAACCCTACACACTAGGATATCCGGTTGAATTCCGAGCCCGAGCAATTCTTTGACCGAATGTTGCGTCGGTTTTGTCTTTGCTTCCCCGGCAGCGGTGATAGTCGGAACCAAGGTAAGATGCACAAATAGCACGTTCGAACTTCCGTGTTCGTAACGTATTTGACGAATCGCTTCCAAGAACGGAATCGATTCAATGTCCCCCACGGTTCCACCGATCTCCACGATGATAAAATCGGGATTTTCCTCTCTGGCAACGATGTACATCCGGTTTCGAATTTCGTTCGTGATATGAGGAACCACCTGAACCGTACGACCCAGGTAATCCCCCTTTCTTTCTCTTTGAATGACCGTATTATAAATTTGACCGGTGGATACGGAATTTTTACGGGACAGTTTGGAATGAGTAAAACGTTCGTAATAGCCGAGATCCAAATCGGTTTCCGCTCCATCCGCGGTTACGTAAACTTCTCCGTGTTGGTAGGGACTCATGGTTCCCGGATCGATATTGATATAAGGGTCCATTTTTTGGAGAGAGACCGTGTATCCTCTACTTTCCAACAAACAACCCAGAGCCGCGACTGTGACTCCTTTTCCAAGTGAGGAACTTACCCCTCCTGTGACAAAGATAAACTTAGTTCTCGACAACTTGTGCTCCCGCCTTTAAGAACAGGGTTTTTTAGTGTTTCTTGAAATTCAAACCGGAATTTCTAAGAATTCTGTCTCTAAAAAAATGCAACGATACATTTTAGAGTTTCAGGATTTTCTCGATCAGAAGAGAGGTGGATTTTCCAGGGACGAAAGGTAATATTTCGACTTTTCCGCCGAATTCGCGAACGATTGACGTTTCAGGCAAATCTTCCGCCTTATAGTCGCCCCCTTTTACGTGAATCGCAGGTTTGATCAAACGAATCAGTTCGAGCGGCGTGTCCTGAGAAAAAATGGTGACTGCGTCTACAAATCTTAGGTTAGAAAGAAGAATCGCTCGGTCGTCTTCAGGAACCACTGGTCTTTGTTCTCCTTTCAGGCGTTTTACGGAAGAATCCGAATTGAGTCCGATCCAGAGAAAATCCCCGAGTTCTCGAGCCTGGGAAAGATACGTAATGTGACCTCTGTGGATCAAATCGAAACATCCGTTGGTGAAAACAATCCTTTGATTCTTTCGAATCCGGTTCGCAAAAATTGCCACGTTTTCCCAAGGAACGATACGAGCCTTCAAGTCCATCTTTACTTTTGAAAACTTCCTATCGATTGTAAAGAAAGATCCAATTCCTCGGGAGTTACGGTTTCCGCTCCTAACTTACCGATTACAACTCCCGCAGCGGCGTTTGAGACCACACTTGCATCCAATTCGCTAAGACCCGCAGCATGATAGGCCGTATAAACGCTAATGACCGTATCCCCCGCTCCGGTTACGTCGAAAACTTCTCTCGCTACGGTCGGAATATGATAGATTTCTTTTTGAGAGGAGAGATATAAACTCATTCCTTTTTCTCCTCTTGTGATCATTAAAGAAAGACAGGAAAGTTTTTCGGAAATTTCCTGTGCGGCTTTTAAGATCTCGGAATCGTTTTCCAACTTTCTTCCGATCGCGTTACCCGCTTCGTGATGATTCGGAGTAAGTATGCTCACTCCTTGGTAAAGAAAAAAATGACTCACCTGAGGATCCACTGTCACGATCTTTTTTTTATCTGAACAAACTTTGGACACTTCCCGAATGACCCTTGGCGTTAAGGTTCCTTTATCGTAATCGGAAAAAATCACTGCGTCTGCGAAATCAATTCTTTCCAAGAATGCTTTGAGCAGTTCGTCCTCTTCTTTTTGATTTATGGGTTTTAATTCTTCCTTATCGATTCGACAAACTTGCTGATGTCTCGCGATCACTCTTGTTTTTAAAATCGTCGGTATCTCATCGGACTCGATCAGAAAATTCTGACTTTTATCCGTATTCTCATCCATGAGAAGTTTCGAAAGACTTTTCGCTTTTTCATCCTTTCCGACTCTTCCAAGAACGATAGACTTTACGCCTAGGCTCGACAAATTTTTCACTACGTTTCCAGCTCCGCCTAAAGTGATCTTTTCTCTACGCACCCAAACGACTGGAACGGGAGCTTCCGGAGAAATCCGATTCACTTCTCCGATGAGATACTCATCCAAAATGAAATCTCCGATCACGATGATTTTTAAATCTTTAAGACGCGCCGTCGAGGTTATGAAACGATCTCTATTCAAATAGTACAAATTCTACCGATCCTTGGGATTTTGATTTACGGTTTCTCTCTAAGCAGTTATAGTAGCCTTCCTGTGTCAATCATTACTGTCCCAATCTTTCCATTGCCGGAAATCATTTTGTTTCCCGGGACATACTTACCTCTTCATATTTTCGAACCTAGATACAGATTGATGCTCGACTATTGTATGGAATCGAGCGAAGAATTGGCCATAGCTCCCATACTTCCTACAAAATCAAAAACTCTTTCTAAGCATCCTGAAATCGAAACCGTATTTGGTTGGGGAAAGATTATCCGAAGAGATCCTCTTCCTGATGGAAGATCCAATATTCTTCTGGAAGGAAAGGGAATCGCTAAACTGATCGACTATGAAACGGTGGAACCTTTCCGGGTAGCGAAAATCGAAAAAATAGAACCAGATTTCGAATATCTCAAAGACGAAAATTTTAAGAAAACTTTCGAAAGACTTTTGTTTTTGACGAAGAGAATTCTTCTCTCTGAAGGTGCGGGAGAAGACTTGATTCTTAGAATGAACGAACTCGTGACTCATCCTTTCCCGATCGACTTTATCGCCTCCATTCTCAACTTCGAGTTTGCTAAAAAACAGGAAATCCTGGCAGACCCGAATCCTATGGAAAAAACGAATATTTTGATGGAAATTGTGGAAGAACTCAATTTGAGAGAATGATCTTGTCGCGTTCGTGTGTCTCTGTAAGTTTGGTGATGGGTGATCTGCAGCCCTACAATTGACTGGTTCGATTTCCAAAGCATTGCCATTTTATAATAAAAAGTGATTTGGAATGGCCATAATCTTACCCACAATTACTTGGATTCGAAGAAGGTAAATCTGTCGGAATTACGACAAATCCTCTGTGAAACTTACGCTCCACAACGCGCCCTATCGGAGAGAGATTTGAGTTTAGGAAAGCTCTGCGCCTGAGTTTTCCTGGTTTTTGGTAGTGGGGAGACTCGGGAAATTTTTTCTCTATCAGAAAATCATACTTTTTGCAAGTAAAAAGCCTCATTCTTGTCGGAACACTTGAAAAATATCAGTTTTTGATCCTTATTATCCCAAAAGCCTTCTTAATTTGTGGAGTTGATTATGGGAATGGCCCATTCTCGCGGTCAGGATTCTACTTTCTTAAATAACCTTCTCGATGTCACATAACGATCTAACCACCATTTCATGGAAATCTTATCGATCACAACACCTCTTGT
>NZ_CP040840.1:2360000-2375000 GCF_006874765.1 Leptospira weilii | reverse complement strand
CAAACTTCGAACATTCGCACGAACTTTATGAAATTCTGGTAAACCAGATTTCGGATTCCATATTGGTCACGGACGCACAATTAGAACCCCCCGGACCAAAAATCATTTTTGTGAATCCAGCTTTTTGTAAAATGACAGGTTATTCAAAGGCCGAATTAATCGGCCAGACCCCGCGCATACTCCAAGGACCTTTAACAAATCGAAAAACGATGAGGGATTTAAAGCGGTCTTTAACTCAAGGAAAAGATTTTTCGGGAGAAACAATCAACTACAAAAAAGACGGAGGTCCGTATAACGTGGAATGGCATATATCTGCAATTCGGGATTCTTCCGGAAAAATCCTATGTTTTATCTCCATACAAAGGGACATCACAGAAAAAGTGAAAAAGGGAGAATCGGTTACAAGACATCTCCGTTTGGAAATGGGAATCACTTCTGCTACACAAATCCTTCTTTCTACATCGGTAGAACTTAAAATTTTAAAATACGCAATGGAGCAATTCCTCGTTTTCGTGGATTCGGAGCGACTCTACCTTTTTAAAAACTCGGAAAACGCGGATTCAGCCGAACTTTATCTGGAAGTAAACGACCCTTCTCTGGATACGTCCGAAATCCAGACAACCCAATCGATCACTTACAAAGAAGATTACATCCGTTGGAAAAAAATTTTTTCCTCAGGTGGTTATCTGCAGGGAAACGTTTCCGAATTTCCGGAAAATGAAAAAAAATTTTTCAATCAAAGAGAAACTCGTTCCGTCACTTTGATTCCTCTCTTTGTTTCCAACGAGTGGTTTGGTTTTGCCGGATTTGAAAATCTCAAAGCGATCAATGTGATCAAAGAGGAAATTTTTACGATTCGAACGTTTGTAGATTTGATCAGCGTGTTTCTAGAACGTAAAAACGTATTAGAAGAATTGAAAATCCACAGGGAAAAACTCGAAGTCCTTGTAACTCAAAGAACAGAGGAGCTGAATCTCCAAAAGGAAATGGCAGAAAAAGCCAACAGTGCCAAGTCCGAATTTTTGGCAAACATGAGTCACGAACTCAGAACGCCCCTTAATTCTATCATAGGATTTTCCAGACTTATGCAGCTTCCGACGGAAATGGAAAAAGAAAATAAATACAAGGATCTGATCTTTCATTCTGGCGTTCATCTTCTAAACATCATTAACGACATACTCGACCTATCCCGAATCGAAGCAGGAAAACTGGTTTTGAATGAATCCGATTTTGATCTTAAGGAATTGATTTCCACATCAATTGAAATGATTCTAGGAGAAGCGATCACAAAAAAAATCGGAATGACTTTTCAATATTTTCCGGAAGAGGCAGATTTTGAAATCAAAGCGGATCCGAAACGAATCCGACAAGTTATTCTCAATCTGCTCGGAAATGCGATCAAGTTTACGGATATTTCCGGTGAAATTCTAATCACATTAAAAAAACTCGAAAACGATTACGAACTTTCCGTTCAGGATTCCGGAATCGGAATCCCTCAAAACGAAATTCATAAAATTTTCGAAACGTTTCATCAGGTGAAAAGAGAGGATCAATCCGCTTACGAAGGAAGCGGACTCGGTCTGCCAATTGTAAAAAAGATCGTGGAAGCCCACCAAGGTTCCATCGAAGTGGAAAGCGAGCCCGGAAAAGGGAGTAAGTTTAACGTTCTCTTTCCGAGCTCCTCTCATTCGGAAAACAAACATACGCTCAATTCAAACATTCAAGCCAGATCTTTGTCTCAAGACATAACTTTTCAGGAACCCATTTATCCAGCCGAACTTAAATCAATACCCGTTCTACTTGCAATTCTAGATAGGATCTACGACCGAGCCATTGAAAAATATTTCATACATAACTTTCAAGAGTTCATTACGTTACGCACTGCGAAAGATTTTTCCAAAATACCGCAAAAAAGCCTCGATTCTCACAGAATATTATTATATGATACACGCTTGCTTTTGGAAGAAACAGAAGTTGTCAAATTCTTGAGAGTTCTTTTAAACGAAGATTCCAAGTTAAGTCATTTGGTTCTTTTGGAAACCGCGGATATTCCACTTCCCTTTCAAGAAGATCTTCTTTCATTCTTCCCGGATTATACGATCCAAAACCCGTTTTCCCTAGATAAATTGAAATCGATTTTAATCGAGATTGAAAAGGAGATATGTCTTGGAAACCGAACTGAAAAAGAAGAATACTTTTCGTAAAATTCCAAACGATCCTATTTTGATCGTAGAAGATAAACAAGAGAACAGTATTCTTCTGGAAAGCTTATGTGACGAATTGGGCGTTAAACATGAGGTTGCGTCTAACGGAGCGGAAGCTTTAAAAAGAATTGAAGATAAAAAATATTCCCTTTTCATTCTGGATCTGATGATGCCCGTAATGGACGGGGGTTCCTTTCTTACGAAACTCAAAGAGATTTATCCTAACGCTGTGGTTCTCGTCCAGACCGCAATCGATAGAAACGAAAAAATCATAGAGATCATGAAACTCGGGGTTTTCGATTACATCTTAAAACCGATTTATCCCGACATCTTCCTCAAAGTTCTTCAAAAGGCGCTGAACTATTGTTATCTCAAAAATATGGAAGAGAACCTGGCCAAGATCGAAGATCAGAAACTGAGAAACCAGCTCGAATGGCTTACCTATAAGGAAACGATTCGCAAATCCGACAGCGAGTCCTTTGAGAAAAATTCAATTCACAGTTTAAAAACGTCACTTTCCCAAGGGAGCGGGATCGGCGCGATGACCAGTCTTTTGGATATGATCGATTCTGTTAAAACACAGGAAGAAAATTTTTACAAAGTAGATAAGGAAATTTTGGATCTTCTTCTTACAAACAATCGAATCACGAAAAACATGCTGCTCGGTCTTGAAAAGCTGTTGGATCTGATCGATCAAAACTTCGAGTTTTCCTTCGTTTCCACCAAAGACATTTTGGAAAAGGCCAAGGAACTTCCAGAACATTTAAACTCTTTTTTGACGTCCAAAAAAGTTTCTGTCACTCTTCCCATTTTTAAAAAAGAATATAAGATAAACGTAAACCTTTCTCTTTTGTATCTTGCAATGGAAGAATTGTTTCTCAATGCGTTCAAATACTGTTCTCCCAATTCCCAGATCGATATTTTTGCGAATGTCAACCAGAGTTATTTTTGTATAACGTTTAAAAATCGAGTGATTGAAAAACCTTACGGAGGTATTCCGGAAAAGTTCGAACAACTTGTAATCCAACCTTTCTTTAGAATTTATCCCCCGGTTGAAAACGTAAGTCATTTGGAAAAGTTTGGTCTCGGTCTCGGACTAACTGCCGTGGATCATATCGTTCGTAAACATCGCGGATTATTTTTTATCCACAACGCAAACGACCATACATCCGAAGACGTGAGTCTCTGTGTTCTCGCAGAAATTTTTATCCCGTTGGTTTATTAACAAGGAGAATAAAAGATGAAACGAATTCTCATCGTAGACGATTCGGCTGTCTTTAGAAAGATACTCAATCTGCATCTAAGCAATTCCGAATTCGACATTTTAGAGGCCGTGGACGGTCAAGACGGTTTGGACAAACTGCAAAGCGACAAAGTAGATCTCATCGTAAGTGATATGAATATGCCGAACATGGACGGAATTACGTTCGTAAAAGAAATCAAGAAGGATCCCAAAAATAAATTTACTCCGATCATTATGCTCACTACAGAATCCCAGGTGGAAGTAAAAAACGAAGGACTGGCCGCCGGCGCCCGAGCTTGGCTCACGAAACCGTTTTCCCCCGAAGAATTAGTCCAAACGATCCATAAATTATTACCTTGAGCTCTATATGCCATTTTTATTATACATAGATCCTCAAGAAATTCCGTCGGAAAGCTCCGGCGTTTCCTATTCGAAAGTTACGATCGAAGGTGAGCTTACTATTTATGAAGCCCTCGAATTTAAAGAAAAGCTCGATTCTGTTTTTAAAGATTATTTTCCTTTTTTAGAAATCGACCTTTTTAAGATACAAAAGATAGACACTTCTTGCTTACAGATTTTACTCTCATTCAAAAAGGAGGCACAACGAATAAACACACATGTTCGGTTTGTCAATCACAGTCACGACGTTTTAAAGTTAATCGATTTCTACGAAATCACCGGACTTTTAAAAGATAATAATAAACTCTCCTCGTTTCAATTTGAAGCGGGCAAGGATTAAGAATGGATCTTTCCGAGGTTAGGGCTACGTTCATTTCCGAATCGGAAGAGTTACTTTCTTCCATGGAATCCAATCTTTTGATCCTGGAAAAAGATTCCAAAAACGAAGAAGGAATCCATTCCGTCTTTCGCGCAATCCATACCATCAAAGGAACTTCCGGGATGTTCGGTTACGAACCGATTGAAAAATTCACGCATGAAGTGGAAACTCTCCTGGATCGGATTCGTTCTGGAAAACAAATTCTCACAAAAGAAGGAATCGAATTTTTATTCTTAGCCTGCGATCATATTCGCCACCTTGTAGAATTGGTAGAAGACACAGACACTTTGGTTTTGGATCCCAAAACTTCCCGTAAGCAAGTCGATCTAATATCGCTTGCAAAAAAATTGCTTTCGGAAAATTTTTCGAACGATCTCAAAAAGGATTCCACTTCAAAAAGTTCGCAGACGTCCCCAGATAATTTAACCAGCTCTGCACATTGGCAAATTACGTTGGTTCCGAACCGACATCTTTTTGAATCCGGAATGGATCCATATACGTTTATTAAATACTTAGCTCAATCCGGAAATATCAAACACATTTTCGTTTATCCTGAATCCATTCCCAATTGGCAGGAATTTCATCCGGAACATTCTCATTTAGGTTTTGAAATCTCATATGATTCTCCGGCAGAAGGTGAAGAAATTCATTCCACATTCCAATTTTTGAAGGAAGAAAGTTATCTGAAAATTCTTCCTCCAAAATGTGGCTTGGACCTATTTGAACAAAATTGCAATGACTTTCCTTTAGGAAGAGAGGCTTATTTATACGCTCTCGAAATTCAAAAAGTGTTAAACGGCGACGAACTTCAAAAACTCAGAAACATTTTTGTACACACTGCCAAAGAATTTCACTCCGCGCCGAACGTAGGCGAAAACGGAAAAGAATCCGAAACTCTCAAAATACAAACAAAAACCCTTAGGGTAGATTCTTCCAAAATAGATACGTTAATCGCTCTTGTAGGAGAATTGATCACCCAAGAAGCAAATCTAAGCAGAAAGATCATAGACACTCAAGACACTCAATTGATCGAAAATTCCGAATCCCTTTATAGATTGGTAAGCGAAATTCGAGAATTCGCGCTGAGTCTTCGAATGGTTCCGATTGCAGATTTGTTCGAAAAATACAAACGTGTAGTGCGCGATCTTTCCAAAGAACTGGATAAACAAGTAGAACTCGAAATTTTCGGCGGCGAAACAGAACTAGATCGCTCGGTAATCGAAAAAATCGCCGATCCGATCGTTCATATTCTACGAAACGCTCTTGATCACGGAATCGAAACTTCGGAAGAAAGAATTCGCAAAGGAAAACCTGCAATCGGTAAACTTCAGATCCAAGCAAGTCACGGCACCGGAAGTATTCTCATCGAAATCAAAGACGACGGAAAAGGTTTAGACAGCGAAAAGATCGTTGAAAAAGCGATTTCTAAGGGACTCATAACGAAAGACCAGATCTTATCCGAATCGGAAATCTTTTCTCTGATATTTCAACCCGGATTTTCCACGGCAGAACACGTCACCAATCTTTCCGGAAGAGGTGTCGGTATGGATGTCGTTTTAAAAAATATTGAATCCTTAAGAGGAACCGTTCAAATCCAAACGGCAAAAGACCAAGGCAGTTCCTTTCATATTCGTTTGCCTCTTACCCTCGCCATCATAGACGGTTTTTTAGTCAGTGCGTCCGGTTTATTCTTCATAGTTCCGATGCAGATGGTTCGGGAGACGGTGGAATCCAAAGTCGTTTTAAACGGCTCCTCTTCAGGGACCATGAATTTGCGAGACGAGCTTCTACCGATCCTTCATCTTTCCGGTTTTCTTTCCCTCGAGACAAATTCATTTTATAAAGAGAATATACTAATTTTAGAATATGAAGATAAATCTTTTGGAATCGTGGTCAACGACCTGCAAGGGGAAATTCAATCCGTTATCCGCCCTATGGCCGAAATTTTTAAAAGCATCAAATGTTTTAGCGGCACCTCGATTTTAGGAAGCGGAGAAATCGCGTTCATACTCGACGTCCCCGGTTTATACAATTCGATCCGCGATCAAGAACAATCCAAAAATAAGGAGCTTTCCGTCAAATCGGGTTGAATTTTCAAAGAAATGAATTTTATAAATTTTGAATATGGAGAAATCAAATGTTTCGAAAAAATTTAGGTGTTTGGATCGGCTTGGCTATCACGATAAACGGATTTGTTTTCCTATCGATTCAGAATTTTCGGAGCGTACATCCTGAAACGGACGTCCATTCGACAAAATATTTAGAATCGGCGCGACACTTCTCCGAGATTTTGTTAAAAACGGAGGAATCCATCGGAGAATTTTCGCTCCATATTTCTTTCGAGAAGGATAAAGAAACTCTCGTTTCTGACTTGGAGGGAATAGAAAAAAATCTGAAAAGTCTAAGATCCGCTCTTTTTGAATCGCATTCCAAAGAGGAACCTACGATTAAAAAACTCGATCAAAAAATTTCAACCTTTTACGCAAACACGGAGCAATTGAAAGAAAGAATTTCAAGTTCTAAGGATTTGAAAAAAGAAATTACTTTTCTTTTAAAATCCGATTTCTTTTCGGAACTTTCCGTTTTTAGACAATCCAAATCGGAAATACTCAAGGAACTTTTAAGAACGACGGAGACCGCTTCCGTAATTCCCATTGGAATCGAGAATCACTTTTGGATCACGATTGTGGAATACGTCGGAGTATCGACTCTTCTCATTTTCGTTCTGTGGTGGTTCAATCGTTTCAGTCACAAAACAATTCTCAATTTAGAAAGAGAATTTTTGAGGATGAGAACCGCAGTGGACAACGTGACCACGAATATCATGATGGCGGATCGTAATTTTGACATTGTTTATATGAACAAGGCAATTCGGGAAATGTTCGGTAAAGCCGAAACAGACATCAAAAAGCAACTTTTGAATTTCAATCTTACCAACTTGGTAGGAACCAATATCGATACCTTTCATAAAAATCCCGCGCATCAACGAGGTCTTTTGAATCAACTCACCGGAGCCTTCCGTTCCTCGATCTCTATCGGAGGCAGGGATTTCAATTTGATAGCCAATCCGATCACCGATGTGAAAGGAAATAAATTAGGTATAGTTGTGGAATGGAGCGATGTCACGGAACAAAATAAAATCGCCGAACAGAGAAAGATCGAAAACGAGGAACTAACACGCGTTAAAGTGGCTCTTGATAATGTGACCACGAACATTATGATGGCGGATCGGAACCTAGACATCGTCTACATGAATAAATCCATCCGTTCCATGTTTCACATCGCGGAGACGGACATTAGAAAACAATTTAGCAATTTCAATCCGTCCAGTTTGATCGGAACTAACATAGATACGTTTCACAAAAATCCTTCCTATCAAAGAGGGCTTCTCAATAAATTTACGGATACGTTCCGCTCTTCGATCAACATCGGAGGAAGACAATTCAATCTGATCGCCAATCCGATCATAGACGAAGCGGGAGATCGCTTGGGCTCGGTAGTCGAATGGAGCGACGTTACGGAACAAAATAAAATCGCCGAACAGAGAAAGATCGAAAACGAGGAACTGGTTCGTGTGAAAGTCGCTCTGGACAATACGTCGACAAACATTATGATTGCCGATAACGAATTCAACATTCGTTATATGAATAAAGCCGTCGTAGAAATGTTTCAGATCGGAGAAGCGGATATAAAAAAACAATTCGCTCATTTCAATCTTAAAACCCTAATCGGGTCGAGTATCGATCAGTTTCACAAAAATCCGGCGCACCAAAGAGGCGTCCTCAGTAACTTTGTAGGAATTCATAAAGCCACGATTAAAATAGGCGGACGAACTTTCGATCTGATTGCCAATCCGATTGTGGACACAAACGGCAAAAGACTCGGTTCCGTTGTGGAATGGGCGGACGTTACTAGAGAACTCGCGGTTCAAGACGAAGTGGAAGGGATCGTCAATGCCGCCGCAAAAGGAAATTTTACGACTCGAATTTCTTTGGATTCAAAGACCGGATTTTTTCTCAATCTCAGCCAATCCCTCAATCAACTTTTGGAAGTCAGCAATGTAGGTTTAAACGAAGTCGTCGAGGCCTTGGAAAGAATCTCCGCGGGAAATCTCACACAAAAAATCACGAACGAGTATCACGGTACTTTCGGAAAATTGAAAGAATATTCCAATACCACGATGGACAAGTTAAACGATATCATCGGAGATATTATCGTTCGCTCTTCGAGTCTTGTGACATCGGCCAGCGAAGTTTCTTCCACCGCAAATTCTTTGAGCCAAGGCGCTTCCGAACAAGCCGCAAGTGTGGAAGAAACCACTTCTTCTCTGGAA
Organism: Leptospira weilii; assembly: GCF_006874765.1. Classification (NCBI taxonomy): domain Bacteria; kingdom Pseudomonadati; phylum Spirochaetota; class Leptospiria; order Leptospirales; family Leptospiraceae; genus Leptospira; species Leptospira weilii. Next base: position 2,366,442 of record NZ_CP040840.1, on the reverse strand, counting down.
GAAATGACGGCTTCCATCGACCAGAACGCGCATAATTCCCGTCAAACGGAACAAATTTCTTCCAAGTCTTCTAAAGATGCGGAAGAAGGAGGAACCTCCGTAATTGAAACGGTAAAAGCGATGAAACAAATCGCAGAAAAGATCAGTATCATCGAAGACATCGCCTATCAGACCAACTTACTCGCGTTAAACGCCGCGATCGAAGCAGCAAGAGCCGGAGATCACGGAAAAGGATTCGCAGTCGTTGCATCCGAAGTTCGTAAACTGGCAGAAAGAAGTCAGAAATCCGCGAATGAAATTAGTAGTCTGGCGGGAAGTAGCGTTGCTATCGCCGAAAAAGCCGGAGAACTCATTTCTCAAATCGTTCCTTCGATTCGAAAAACCGCCGATCTGGTCCAAGAAATCACCGCTGCAAGCGACGAACAAGCTTCGGGAGTTTCCGAGATCAATAAGGCGATGGGACAATTGGATCAGGTTTCCCAACAAAATGCTTCTGCCTCGGAAGAGTTAGCCGCCATTTCCGAAGAAATGAACGCGCAAGCAGAACAACTCCGGGAATCCGTTTTGTTCTTTAAGATCGTGGAAAGAGACGGTAAAAAAATGACGAACGGCGGAGGCCTTTTATACAAAGAAAAAGAATCGGCTGGAACCGGAATATTAAAAACAACTCCTACGACTCGAAAAGAACTTTCCAAGACAAAATCGGAATCCGTAGGAATGTCCGTCCCTGAAAAGTTTGAAAAATATTGAAGAGGACAAGTATGAACGCTTTGGAGGAAAATCAGTTTTTAACGTTTTATCTAGGAGAGGAATGTTACGGAATTGGAATATTACATATCAAAGAGATAATTGAGTATTCCGGTTTGACAAACGTCCCCCTAATGCCGGAATTTATTCCGGGAGTCATCAATCTTCGCGGGAACGTGGTTCCCGTCGTGGATCTGAAACACAAGTTCTTTAAGAGTAAAATAGAACCGGATCGTAAAACATGCGTAATCATCGTGGAAATTCATTCGGAACGAAACGGAGACCAAAAAGAAAAAACGGACTTGGGAATTCTTGTTGAATCGGTCAATGAAGTCATTTCGATTCCGGAAAACGATATCGAACCGGCACCTACTTTCGGTTCCAAAATCAAAGTGGATTTTATCCTAGGAATGGCTAAACAGGAAAACGGGTTCATAATAATTTTGAACACGGAAAAAATTCTGAACTTAGAAGAACTAACGTCCCTGGAAGAAAGTCAATCAGAGGTATTTGCAGAAAACGCATGACGGAACCGGATACTGTAAGGGATATATTTCTACAACCCGGAGGTTTTTGTTGGGGAAGAAGGGATCTGAGAATCAGAACCTTACTCGGCTCCTGCATATCGATTTGTTTTTGGAATCCCGCTCTTTTTTACGGAGGGATGGCACACGTTATGCTTCCATCAAGATCAGATTATGACGCCTCTTTAAACGCGAAATATGCTGACGACGCCATTCGATTGTTTTTTGAAAAAATAGAACAAACGGGAGGAAAAGCCAGTCAATATCAGATCAAACTTTTCGGCGGGGCCTCCATGTTTTCTACGGAAGAGGAAAAACTCCTCGAAATTAAATCCGTCCGAGACATAGGAATGAAAAACATTCGTTCCATTAAGGAATTCTTAAGTAAGAATCGACTCCCGATCACTTCCGAAGACCTGGGAGGATTTTCCCATAGAAGAATTTTCTTTTCTCTTTGGGACGGAGAAATCTACGTGGAAAAACCGGAGTTTTCATGATTCAAGTTTTTATCATCGACGACTCTGCAGTCGTTCGCCAAGTTCTCACACAAATTCTAAATAAGGACCCTGAAATTGAAATCATAGGTTTTGCATCCGATCCCATTTTTGCATCGGAAAAACTTTCTTCGGTTTGGCCGGACGTTTTTATACTCGACGTGGAAATGCCCCGCATGGATGGAATTTCTTTTTTAAAAAAGATCATGTCGGAAAAGCCGACTCCGGTGATCATATGTTCCACACTCAAAGAATCTGAGACTGCAGTACTTGCGATGAAGTTAGGTGCGATCGATATCATCGAAAAGCCCAAAGTCGGATTAAAAAATTTTTTAGAAGAATCGGAAGTTCTTTTTACAGATTCGGTAAAAGCGGCATCAGCTTCCGGCGCGCAGATCAAACTTCATTCTTTTCAGGACGGAGACTCGAAATTCTTCGAGAATCACAAACAAACCAAAGCGGATTTTTCCAAAATTAGCACAACGGATAAATTGATCGCAATCGGAACCTCCACAGGAGGAACGCAGGCGCTCGAATATATCCTCACCCGATTGAACATTCACTGTCCCGGAATCGTTATCGTTCAACACATGCCGGAAAAATTCACAGAGGCGTTTGCCAATCGATTGAATCAAATCTGCGAGATCCAAGTCAAAGAGGCCAAGGACAGAGACAGAATCCAACTTGGTTCTGCATACATCGCGCCCGGCAACAAACACATGGAAATTTATCTCAACGGAACTCAATTTCACGTTCGAGTTTTAGACGGTCCGCTAATCAATAGACATCGTCCTTCCGTGGACGTACTTTTCAATTCCGTCGCAAAGATCGCCGGTAGAAACGCAAAAGGGATCATTATGACCGGAATGGGTAACGATGGGGCAAACGGACTTTTGAAGATGAAACAAACCGGAGCTTTTACAATCGCACAAGACGAAACGAGCTGTGTGGTTTTCGGCATGCCGAAAGAAGCGATTTTGAAAGGAGCCGCGGACACGGTCCTTCCGCTCTCAAAGATTGTAGAAGAGGTTCAGTACTTCTAAGGCGCTCATACATGAGATCTCTACAGAGAGCATAAAAAGAAGTTTTAAACTAAAAGCCAATCCCAAACCTAAAAGCGTAAGAACTCCTACATTTTTAGAAGTTGTCGAATCGTCTAGAAGAATTTTTTGAGACGAACTCTAAACCAGGCTTAACGTAGTTTTCTTTTTTCTTTCCGCAATTTCCGCTTCGGTTTCAATATGAATCACTTCGTCCGGAACGATTTTGAAAATCGTCTGGCCTTTGGAAATGATCTTTCCGTCACTGTCGTTTAACAAAATTTCTTTTACGGTCCCGCTGAAAGGAGCCGAGATCTTATTGAACATTTTCATGACTTCCACAATAAAGAGGGGCTGCCCCGCTTTGAAGTGATCCCCTACTTTTACCATTGGGGGAAGATCAGGAGCTTCTTTGGAATAAAACATTCCTCCCATTGGAGCTACGATCTCGTCGGAACTTGCCTTCGGAGGCGGAGCGAGAAATTTAATGAAAGCGTCTCTTGTTTCGGCCTTTCTAAATTCTTCCGGAATGAGAGCTTCCAACTTTTCATCCACTTCCAAATTGTAAAATCCGGAGTTTAGTCCGGCAGAAGGAAGAAGTTTGAGCAGTTCTAAACCCACCTGAAAGCCGTTATGCGATTGAAAAACGGAAGGTAAAATCTCCGAGTCGATTCCGGAAATCGTTTTACCAGAATTCAAATTTACAACAAGTTCGATCGAATCCGCGGGAATCCCGGTTCTTTTAGAAAGTTCTCGATAAAAAGAAAGTGCCTTCTGAAGAATTTCATTGTCGTGATCCCAGATCTGTTCGGAAGGGGAAAGACTCGGATCCGCTTCCATATTCAGATAATGGTAAAGATCCGAAAGCACATAAATCGGATTTCGAAGCCATTCGATCTTAGAACCGGAAATCCTCCAGGAATGATTCAAATGAAACCCTATAAATCCCGCAACTAAGTGAGCGTCTTTAAGCAACTTGCTGATCGGTCTAGTAATGAGAGTCAGCTTTCTTCCTAAAACTTTCCTCGCTTCAGGAGAAGTGGCCTCAGAAATTACTTTTTTCCAAGCGATCTCCAGATCCACGTCTTTCACAATCTTTTCCAGAGCCCCTACCCCCGCAAGATAGGAAATCATAAACGCAGTGGAAGGTTTGAACATAGCGTCCTTTCCAAGAATCCAATGGATCAAACCATAATGAACCAAAAGGTTCGTGGAAAGGTCGAAACCTCTGAGTTCCGTTTTTCTTAGGATGTTTCCGAGTCGGATTAAATTGTCCGTGCGGTTTTCACCGTGAGAGATGAGAAGCGCGATGTTGGAATCGTAAGCACCTGCTACTTTATAATGTACGAATAGACCCATATCCGGATTCCGGATACTGATTCCCTGATCGTCTCGGATTTCATCCGGAAGAGGTTTGGACCAGTTCATGATAACTCCACCAGCGTGCGGTTGGATCGCTTTGTTGGTCGCATTAATACGAACTTCCGCTCCGGAAGAAAATTTAAGAATCCTTTCCGGTTTCGGAAGTCTTTTTCCGTGAAGAGAAAGAAGAGCCATAGCCTCGATCAAACTGTCCACTACGAAAAATTCGTTCGGATTTTCAAGATTTTTAAACTTCAAAGAATACACCATCTCGGTGACTCTGTGTTCCACCTGAATCCGAGTGTTCACTTCCATAAAGAAATGATTGGTTCCTTCTACGATAGATTCGAAGGTGGAAACGCTATTTAGCTTTACGGCCGCTCCAAAACGTTCAGACTGTTCTTCCATTTCCCGAAGAACTTTCAGATCTCCTTTGAGAACCTCGGCTTTTTTCGGATGAGTCGTCGAACAAGAAGCGATTTCTTTTTCGAGCAACTCTTGAGTGAGAGAAAGCTCAAGAAGCTTTTGTTCGTGCATCTGAACGGAACAATCCCTGCCTCCCAGAGCCAAACACCATTCTCCGTTTCCGATGAGCTGTATCTCGTTGTGTCTTGTGTTCTCGATATTCAACTCGATCAGGAAGTTTTTATTGGTCCCGGGAGCGGTCACTTTCGATTCGGAAAGAATTTCTTGAACGGCGCCTTTTACTTCCTCGATTTTGGAAACGACCCTTTGTCCCTTTCCACCGCCTCCGCCGATGTATTTGAAACGAATTCTATTCTTAGGATATTTTTCCCAAATTTTCTTCGTTTCCCTTTCCGCTTCGACTTGAAGATCGGCAATCGTGACAAGCTCTATAATTTTAGAATATCCCAATTCTAGCAAGTTCTCCGCGTTTACTTCCAGAGAAACGGAAGAATCGAAACTGAAATCGATTCCTTTTTCTTTTGCGAGTTTTTCGAGAGCTTTTGCATCGGGAGCTTTCGTTAAAAGCGCAAGAGAGGAAATATTATCTACGCCGGGAGTTACGGATACGTCGAGTTTTCTTGCGATCTTTTTAGCCGCATCCTTGGAACCGGCTTGATTCGCAACATGGGAAGCGGGTCCCATAAAAACAACTCCGCTCTTTTCGATCGCTTCGATAAACTCGGCATCTTCCGCCATAAAGCCGTATCCGGCAAAAATATGAGTGTACTTGTTGTCTTTTGCAACGGAGATAATCTGTTCGATTCTCTCCACTTTTTCTTCCTTACCCACTCCCATATAATCGGGAACACGGTGGATATTATTCGGAAAACGAAACCCTCTGAGTTCCGGAGCAAGAGCCATAGGATAAACGACCGAATCTTTTTCGGAAAGAAGAATTCCGTATTCCCTAATTCCGATCGAATCAAAAATTTCCATCGCTTCTTTTCGGACCGGTCCCCGACATACGATCAGACATTTGATCGATTCCAAAGAGAAGGAACGGATCCAAGGAGAATTGGATTGATGAAATTGAATACGATTGTTGTGAAAGTCGATCATGCGATTACTCAAACTCCCTTTGAGGTCCGGACAATGGGGCCGGTTTATAATGTCGAATTAAATAATCCAGATTTTGAAAAAGGATACTTCTGGTTGTTCCGGGAAGAACAATTCTGGAAACGGAACCCAACGAAAGGGCTTCTTTCGGATTCATCAGTTCCCTTTCGTACTGTGTGGAAAGAACTTGAAGTTTTTTGTCGCGGACGACGATCGCTTCTTTTTCGGACATTCCCTTCCTTACGTTTTCCTGATATTCTTTTTGGATTGAGGATACTTCGTCCTTGTAGACGTAGTCTTTACCCGCCGGTCCCATCACCGCAATCCTAGCGGTAGGAAGAGCGAATACCATGTCCGCTCCCGTGTGATACGAGTTAAAACAAGCGTACGCTCCTCCGAACGCATTTCGAATAATCAGTGTTAGACGAGGAGTGCGGATGTCAATGATGGAATCCAGAAGTTTTCTTCCTTCGAGAACGATCCCGTTTTGTTCCTGTTCTTTTCCGGGTAAAAACCCTGTCGTATCCTCCAAGAAAACGATCGGTATATTGTAGAGGTTGCAGAAACGGATAAATCTGGTTCCTTTTCTCGCGGCACCGATATCGATCTGTCCGGAAGAAACGGCCGAGTTGTTTGCGACAAATGCTATCACATGCCCGCCGATTCTTCCAAAAGCGGTGACTAAGTTTCTGGAACGTTGTCCCTGGATTTCGAAGTATTGTCCGTGATCACAGATATTCTGCAAATACAA
>NZ_CP040840.1:2345000-2355000 GCF_006874765.1 Leptospira weilii | reverse complement strand
AGCGGCTTACATTCTCGATCCCCCTCTTTTTCGAAACGAAGAGAATTTTCTCCGGTTTTCAAAAAATGCGGAATGGATTTTAGAACGCTTTCCCTGGAATCCCTGGTTTTTATTTTCGAAGGAACTTCATTCTTTTTACGAATCCTTAGAAAAAAATCTTCAATACGGTTTTGCGAATTCCAACCGATTGCCCACAATCGTTTTTACAAAAAATTCTGAAAAGATTGCGAAACAAATCAAAACCTTCGGAAATAGGATCGAAAGGTTTCCGATTTTCAGAATCGAGACATCGGATTTCAAATCGGCACAAACCCTTTTGAAAAATTTGATCGTGAAAATTCTTTAGAAGATCCCGATTTCTTGTGTCCAAAAAAAGTCAAAATTTAAGATAGAACCTGGTTTTTAAGTATGTCAGTCAGAAAAATTTTAAGGATGGGGGACCCGATTCTCCGTCAAGTTTCAAAACCCGTCACGGAAAATGAACTTCAAACAAAAGAATTCAAAAAACTCATCCGCGATATGTTCGATACGATGCGTCACGCGGAAGGTGTGGGACTAGCGGCTCCTCAAATCGGAATCTTGAAGCAGATTGTGGTCGTAGGTTCCGAAGACAATGAACGTTATCCGGGCACTCCGGACGTTCCCGAACGAGTCATTTTAAATCCGGTCATCACTTCTCTTACAAAAGACACTTCCGGTTTTTGGGAAGGTTGCCTTTCTGTACCTGGAATGCGAGGTTACGTGGAACGGCCGAACAAAATTAGAATGCAATGGATGGACGAAAGAGGAAACCAATTTGATGAGACGATAGACGGTTACAAAGCGGTCGTCTATCAACACGAATGCGATCACCTTTCGGGAATCCTATACGTGGATCGTTTAAAAGACACAAAGCTATTCGGTTTCAATGACACTATTGATTCCGGAGGAAGCTTTCTAGATTAAAAAACAAAATATATGAAATTCCTAGTCGAATATTTTCTCTCCAAAAGTATCTTTGTAAACCTACTTACCTTTTTAATCATTCTGATCGGAGGGTTCACCGCCGTAAAAATGAATCGAGAAGCGTTTCCGAATATCAACTTCGATATCGTAAGTGTCGTAACCGTATTTCCAGGCGCTTCTCCCACAGAGATCGAAAAACTTGTCACAAAACCTTTGGAAGAGGCGATCAAAGAAGTGGATGGAATCAAAGAATTCAGATCCGCTTCGATCGAAAATCGTTCCGGTATCGTGATTACTTTGGATCCAGATTCCACTGACACTCAGAAAGTCGTAGATGACATAAAGTCCGCAATCGATCGAGTGGAAGACCTTCCCGAAGAAGCGGAAGATCCTCTCGTTGCGGAAATCACAACGTCTAGACAACCCGTCATCGAAATCGATATCAGTCTGAAATCGAACGATTCGAGTATCGAGGCCGAAAAACGTCTCAAAGCTCAAGCGAAAGTAGTAGAACAGGCTTTGGAAGATATTCCGGGCGTCGCTAGAATTTCCAAACGAGGCTGGAGAGATACCGAAATGCAGGTGGACATCGATCCCATGGCGATGTTTTCCAAATATCTCACGAGTCAGGATATCATTTTCGCATTAAAAAATCGTAATATTAATTTTCCCGGCGGCAATATCGCCGGAAACCAGAAAGAAATCATCCTAAGAACCATCGGAGAATTCGATTCTCCCCAAGAAATTGAGGAAGTTCACATTCGATCCAACGAAGTCGGGAATTCGATCCGAATCGACAATGTGGCAAAAGTCGCCGAAGGTTTGAAAGAAGCCGAATATTTGGATAAGGTCAACGGGAAAAAAACGATCGCCTTAACCGTCATAAAGCGGGAAAAGGCCGACGCAATTCTAGTCGTAGACGAAGCTAAAAAAGTTATCGAAGAATTTAAGAAAAATTCCAAAGAAGAATTCGAGTATGCGTTCGTAAACGATCTTTCCAAATATATTCGAAGAAGACTGGGAGTGCTACTTTCCAACGCAGTCGGAGGACTTATTCTAGTAACGGCTTCCTTGTTCTTATTTTTAGGATGGAGAGTCGCTCTGATGACCGCTCTCGGAATTCCGGTTTCTTTCGGGGCCACATTCATCGTTATGAATTACCTGGGCCTTACCCTAAATCTGATTTCCATGTTCGGTTTGATTATCGTTGTGGGGATCCTCGTCGACGACGCGATCATCATCTGTGAAAACGTGTATCGTTATATGGAAGAAGGAATGCCCGTCTACGAAGCCGCGTTAAAAGGAACCAGCGAAGTAATCGATCCTGTTACGGCTACCGTAACGACCACCGTGGCGGCCTTCGCGCCTATGCTTTTTATGACGGGAATTTTTGGGAAGTTCATTTACAGCATCCCGCTAGTCGTAATCATCGCGTTACTCGCATCTCTTTCGGAAGCGTTTTTTATTCTTCCTTCCCACTTATACGATATCAATAAGCATAAATTTCATTCGGGCGAAATCAAGGAAGAAAGCGGATGGTTCTATAAACTCAAGGTCAACTATTACCTTCCTCTTTTGAAGTTTGCTCTTAAGCATAGGCTTCAGATTTTTATTTATCTGTCCGCAATGCTTGTGGGAAGTTTTGCGCTTTTCGCGGTTTTTGGAAAGTTTAAACTTTTTCCCGGCTCCGTGGACGTATTTCAGATTAAACTTACGGGCCAAACGGGGATGTCTCTTCAGGAAATGGAACGATTCACCCACGTTTTAGAAACGGAGCTTGCAAAAATTTCCAAAGTAGAAATTGAAAATTACGTAACTAGAGTGGGAATCATTCAAAAAGATCCGAACGATCCTTTCACTAAACGAGGAAAACATTACGGTCAAGTTCTCGTATATCTAGCGCCTGAAGAAAATAGAAAAAGAACAACCGACACGATCATCTCGGAAGTCAGGGAGAAAACGATCTGGCTCCTGAACGAAAAATCCGTGAAAGTCCTTGAGGAAACTCGTAAAAAAGAAGCAGAAAAGAAAAAGGAAGAATACAAACCTTTCAATCTAAACACATTCCCTTCCGAATTTTCGCGTTTTAAAGGACAACTTTCCGCTTTGGATTTTGAAAAAATCTCCGGAGGCCCTCCCGTTGGAAAACCGGTGGCGATCGAAATTCGCGGAGACGATTATGACAATCTGATCGCCATCGGAGAAGAATACAAAGCCGTGATGGCTAAGGTTCCGGGCATTACGGATATCGGTGACGATTTTAACGAAGGTAAGGACGAAATTAGAATCAAGGTAAACGAATCCCTCGCTTCGACCGCGGGAGTTTCCGTATTCAAAGTAGCGCAGGCGATCAATACTGCATTCCAAGGAACCGTAGCTACAAAGATTAAACGAGCCGACGAAGAAATAGAAGTTAAGGTTCGTTTTCCGGAAGAAGTGAGGAAATCCATCGGATCTCTTAACAATATCTTTGTAAGCAATCAATTAGGAAAACTCATTCCGGTATCCAGACTGATTACTTATGTTCGAGAGCCCGGTTTGGCAAACATCAATCATTTGGACGGCAAGCGTCTTCTCACTGTTACGGCTAACTTGGACGAAAGTAAAACCGATACGAGAAGGGCTAACGCGGAAATTGCGAGACTTTCCAAAGGAATCATCGATAAGTATCCCGGTTATCGAATGCGTTTCGGCGGAGAAAATAAGGATACGGAAGAATCGCTTACAAGTTTAGGGAGAGCCTTTCTAATTGCGTTCATTATCATTTTCATGATTCTCGCTTCCCTATTCCGTTCGGTGATTCAACCTGTAATCGTAGTGAGTTCCATTCCGTTTTCCTTGATTGGTGTAATTTTAGCGTTTATTCTTCATGGAGAATATTTCGGATTTCTTGCCTTTTTAGGAATTGTGGGACTCGCGGGAGTTGTAGTCAACGATTCCATAGTTCTCGTAGATTTTGCCAATCAGTTAAAGTTGGAAAAACCGGGAGAAGACATAGATTCGATTCTGATTGAAACGGGATTGCTACGACTCAGACCTGTAGTTTTAACAACGGTGACAACGGTTCTAGGATTGCTTCCTACGGCTTATGGTATCGGAGGACGAGATCCATTTCTTGTTCCAATGGCTCTTGCCTTTGGATGGGGACTTGCTTTTTCTTCCTTTTTGACCTTGGTTGCGGTTCCAGTTTTATACAAAACGATCCACAATGCTCAGTTAAGAATGAATCGTTTGTCTTCAAAATTCAGCAGATGACCGTTTTTCTGTAGGAGGTCCCACATTTTATTATAGATCTTTAATTTCGTGGGAGTTTATTACCTTAACGTGAGTTCGGCGTAGGAAAAATTGGGCGAATAAGAAACTAAAGTGCAACAACTACCTGAAACGCTTTTTACGAAAGCGTTTCAGGTAGTTGTTTAACTAAAGTGTTGCTGCCTACGGTCGCAACATAATGCTTCAATTCCTTCGGAATTGAACTCAATGTTACTTCCTAAACTCAGTGAAACGGCTTTCTACTGATCCCTATAAAATAGAGTAGCATTAATTTGAGTATAAATCCCGCGTTTAGACGCAGAATTTTAGACACTCTATTATGTAAAGATGAGTAGGTATTTATGCGACATTCAGAGATTAATAGTTAGGCGAAAGTCCGCATAAACAATTGCTTTTAAAAATAGAAAAACGAAAAGAATGACGCTCAAGGAGAAAGTTAGTAGTTAATATGGGACTTGATATGAGGCCAATGGGAAAGCCTAAGCCTGGATATAAAAAACGGTTTAATCAACTCTTCAGAATAATTCAAGGCATTGAAAAGCAAAAGCTTACATTATGCGAAAAAATGAGAGGAAAAAAAGAAAAATCTAGAGAGGACTTATTAAAAGAATGGTTTGGAATTCAAATTTCCTCTTATGAAACAATAAAAGCTCCCGTAATTGGAAAAGACAATGAAGCAAACGAGTGGTTAAATGCGGTTTATGAACTTAGTGGAAAGGAATTTTTAAAAGAAGATTTCTTCCGAAAATACGAAGGGCAATACGTTATACGTTTAGCAAAAGAACTTGATGGCATTCCAGTTTATTCTTCTGTGCAACAAGATGAAAATGTATTTCGAGGAGAGTTTTTAAGAGACTGTACAGATCTTATTGGTAACGATTTAGTCAATGAAGCTTGGACTACAAAACTTGCCGAAGAGACTTTAGATTATGGTAATAGAATGATGCAAGTTGCTAATTTAATTGCAGTTGAAAAAAAACTACAATTTCTTAAAGATCAAAGAAATCCACCCGACTCGGACGAAAATTCCATTGAGTTGAAGTTACATATTATTTATTCTTTGTCAAAATGGTTAATATTTTATGGTAAAAACGGTCACGGTTATGAAGCAGACTTCTAATTATTCAAAAATAATAAACAATTAATAAATTTACAGTCTTAAAAAAGACTAGAGCAATTGCGGACCTTCGTCCCCTCGCTCCGTACATTCACTTTCGCACGCTTAGGCGTGCTTCAGAACCGCGAACGTCGGGAAGCCTATATCGTTAGGCGCAAGGTCGCAAATTGCCTTGAGATAAAAGTATTTTTGGTTAAAATAAGTTCCTTGACTGTAATACTAATCTGTGATACAAATCAACTATGATAAGTTTGCGTTTGCCACCAGAATTAGAAAGAAAATTAGATTCCTTTGCCAAATCTGAAGGCAAAAGTCGTTCAGAAATAGTTAAAGATTCTATCTTGGAATACATTAAAAATCATGGGAAAATGAAAACTCCATTTGAATTAGGAAAGGATTTATTTGGGAAGCATGCTTCTGACGTTTCCGATTTAGCTCAAAATCGAAAGAAATATCTTCATCAATCAGTTAAAGGTAAGAATGCAAAACGTAGCTTTAATTGATTCCGGTCCGATCATTGCTTTATTTAATACTAACGATAAATTTCATAAATCTACTTATAAATTTATTAAGTCTTATAAAGGCTCACTATTTTCATCGTGGCCAGTAGTTACTGAAGTTGTTTACTTGCTTGCATTTTCCGTAGAAGCTCAATCTGACTTTTTGGAATGGATTGAACGAGGAAGTATCCAAATCCTAGATATACAATTAGAAGACCTTCGATATATAAAAACCCGAATGAGAAAATATTCCGACTTACCTATGGATTTAGCTGATGCATCCTTAATGTGTATTGCAGAAAGAGAAGGGATTGAACGAATTATTAGTATTGATTCTGATTTTTCTATTTATAAAACATTGAAAGGGAAATTTTTACAAAACTTGTTAAAAGTATAAACGCGACCCAGCGCCTAACTTCGTCTTCTCGCTCCGTTCGGGAACAAGATTTCCACTGCGCCGTTATCCATAAGGGAACGACAGAATTCAGATCATAAGAGGCTCTGTTAAAAGCCGGGATCTTATTTATTTTTTAAAGATACTTCTAAAGGAAAATCGCAAAAAGATTTTAATAGTTTGGGATAATCCATCTGCCCATAAAAGCAAAGCAATGAATGAATTTTTAAAAGAGAATGAGAAAAGACTTCGAGTGGAATTTTTGCCTCCTTATGCTCCGGAGTTAAATCCGCAAGAATATATCTGGTGTCGTTGGAAGAAAAACTATATGGCTAATTTTTGTCCGGAGAATCTTAGCCAATTGATTCAAAGAACTAAATCTACCTTAGGAATATTGAAATCAAATACAATCAGTTTCGATAGTTATTGGAGACAAGCTGGTATTTAGGTACCATTTTTTATAGGGATCAGTAATAAACCCTCGAATCACCCACATATACGATTTGGATGTATTAGGTTTTTCTTCTTCGTTTAACACTTGAAGAATCGTCTCATCAATTTGTAAATACTTCGATTTGAAAAGTTCCTTTCTCACATCCTCAATCATCGGAGAAATTTTTTCAAAAACTTGAATCACAGTATTGGAAAGAGTGCTTCTTGATATATCTACTCCCGATCTTTGGAGAATTCCAACTTGTCTGTAAAACGGAAGAGCATCCGCAAATTTCTGAGTGAGTGTGTAAGCTAAGAATCCGGAAGAAAGCATACTCTTCTCAGCGATCTGAGCAGGAACCGGAGCAATCCTGACAACCGGAAGAGATTCATCCGAAGTTCCTTCGCAATGTTTGCAAGCATACTTGGGACGAATATGAACTTCGACTTGAACTTTTGCGGGAATGATATCTAACTTTTCGGATTTCTCTTCTCCAATGCGAGTCAGTTCGTGTCCGCAAGAACAAATTTTCTCAGATTCGGGAATGTCGTGTAACATTGTAATTCGAGGAAGATATTCAGGGAACGGTTTTCTTCCAGTCTTCTTTCTCGTGTGGCTTTTGACAGGTGTGAAAAGACTTGTTTCTTCCGGTTCGGGAGAATCTTCCCGCAAGGAACTTTCTATTTCGTTAAATAGAAGCCCTTGGTCTTTCTCGATCTGACTCCATTTCTCCGTCTTTCTGCCGAATAACTGGATCTTCAATCTCTCGATTTGTTCAAGATGTTCGGTTTCTTTTAACTTTTGGAGTCGTAATTCTTCCCGGTATTCGACTTCCTTCTGTCTTTGAAGCTGTAGTTGTTCCTGGTATTCCAGTATTTTATTCTTCTCGAATATAATGATTCTTTTTAGCTCTTCTACATCATCCGGAAGTGAGTTCATATCGAAAGACATGGTGTCTCACTTTTCGTATGATTCCGATATGAGTCAATCCTTTCAGCTTACTTTTTTGTATTTTAATTTCTTGTGCTCTTTAAAGAAATCGATTCCGTTCAATAGCCAATCTAATCTTTCCACAGGAATCTTTTGAACTTCTTCCTCCGTATTCGGCCAAGGAAATTTACTTTCCTCCAATCTCTTCTGCCAAAGACAAAATCCACTCCTGTCCCAGTAGAGCATTTTTAATTTGTCTTTCTTGCGATTGCAGAATAAAAATAGGCTTTCTTCATACGGATCTTTCTTCATTTTACCTTCTACGATCATCGCAAGTGTATTCGACTTTCTTAAATCCGTGACTCCAGGTCGCAAATACACTTTTCTGTTACCAGGGTTTAGCTCCATTGCTTTAAACCAAGTTGAAGATTGATTGCGAGATGTGCCTTGCCTGATGAATCTATTTTAAAGATTAAAAATTCAGGTCCGCATGTTAGGTCGCCTTTCACCACTGAGGACGGAATTTCTACAAAGCCATCGCCATCCGGTCTTTTAAATCGCCTCTCCCAATGATAGCGGAACGTTGTGTATTTGAGTCGCCTTTCTTTACAATACTCTCGTTGGGATAGCCCGCTTTTGGAAAATGCCTCAAACTCTTTTGGCCAGTCGATAGTCGTTTTTTTCATCAAAAGAAGTTTAGCAGATTTTTTACGATAGTGAAAGATGCGGTTCATTAGGCGCTTGCTTTGTATTTACTACTCGGACGCGTGAAAATGATACTCGAAAATAAGCGGTCGGTTTTGCAAAAGTGCGGCGGTTCTCAAAAATTAAGTCAAATCGGGAAAACCCGACTTTTTAAAGGAATATTCTAATTTTCGAAATAAGTTTGTCATAGTATTCTATTCTTGCGTTCGAGTAGTAAAATGCCGATTTCAATCGTTTTCAGATATTTTTGAGATGGTTCTATACTTTTCGTTTTTTCTTCGATTTCTTGAGTTCCGTTTTGAGATAAAAACTCCTATTCCGGAAAGATATAAAACTCCGGGGGCAAATCCCAAAATCATCCAAAGAATTTTTGTGAACATTCCCCCGAATGTTCCGAAATGAATAGGACGAAACGAATCCACAATTTTATAAAATAGATTTTCATTCGAAAGATGAAAGATCTTTAATATCTTTCCCGATTCCGAATCAAAGATAAAATAGGAACCAAACCGACTTCGAAACGGATTGTGCTCTTTCTCAGTGCCATAAAATTGAATCGGATCTTTTTCATGATGATGAGGAAAAGAAATAAACCCCAGACGAAAGTCAGGAATTTGATCGATAGCATCTCGTAATAAAGCATTCATTGAAATGGATCGGTTAAAAAAGCTTCCGATTTTTTTTTCCTCTGAAAACCCGCGAGCAAAAAATCCGGCGGTGGATCGCGCACTCCACCAAGCCCCCGTAAAACCCAAAACCAAATTAAAGATTAGAGTAAACACTCCGACTAATTTATGAAAATCCGAAAAATATGTCCTAAGCGATTGGCCCTTTCTGAGCCGGAATAAATTTTGCCAAATACTCCGATAGAGAATTATCCCACTGATTCCTTGAAAAACAAATATAACTCCAAAAATTCCCGTCAAAAAGTACCCGAAACTACCCATAAACAAAGTATAATGTAGATTTAATACCCAGCCGTAAAAAGAACCAGAAAGATCTTCGGAAAGTTTTCCTAAAATTTTTCCAGTATAAGGATTTAATAAAATTACAAATTCCTTCTTTTGATCAGAATCTAAAAAATGAAGCCAAACTTGATCCGGTTGATTTCGTTTTTCGGAAAGTAACCAACCGGCTAAAGCATGGGAAGGAAGAGCTTGATTTAATTTTTCTCGAAGCGTATCTATGCTCAGCCGTTCGGTTCCGTCTGCAACATACCATCGATTCGGATGCAATAGCTGATCAATTTCATGTCCAAAGACCAAAAGAGAACCGCTTAAACCGATCGCCACTAAGAACAATCCACTACAAATTCCTAATATAGAATGCAGACTATATAGTTTCTTTCGATTCATGCTCGATTTTTACTCAGTGGACTTAAAATCAAAGGGCTTTAAAATGAGCAAATTTTTATGTCAAACCCAGATGTTTCTAAGAATTAAATACAAACTTTGAGAAAGTTATAGCTTCTTACCGATCCTATAAATAGAGTACCGTTAATTGAGCACAAATTCCGCGTTTAGACGCAGAATTTTAGACACTCTATTATGTAGAGATGAGTAATGAACGCGAATTCGGTGTAAAAAAGTCCTGGCGAATCTCATAGTCAAGACAGCTCGCTACCTGAAACGCTTTTGTAAAAAGCGTTTTTCATTGAGTCTTTTCACTTCAATTCCTTCGGAATTGAACTCAATGTTACTCTA
>NZ_CP040840.1:2325000-2335000 GCF_006874765.1 Leptospira weilii | reverse complement strand
CAGATCAGTTCTTATCTGCTCGGACTCATTTTTTGCCTCTTCTTTTTTCTTTTGGGGCACAGGCCTTTTCTTCAATTTTTAGGAACAAGTCCCGGAGCCAAAATTTCTTTTTTTTCTCTTTCCAAACATTTTGAATCGTTTCGCCTAGGGATCCTGGACGGGAGGGAGATCTTTTTCTATCTGAGTTTTATTCTTTTATCCTTATATGCAAATATTCTTATATTGAGGTCGAAACGATGATTTCGAGCCTTAGGATTTTTTTTTCGCGATTCAATTCCAATCCTTGGTTTTTATTTTCCCAGGCGTTTCTTATTTTTTTATTTTCAAACGGAATCCTTTCTCAGTTTGTATGTAGAAAAGACCTTTCGGAATCAAAACGATTCGAAGTTTCAGAAAGCACAAGAAAGATTTTTCAAAATCTGCATTCTCCCATCTATATCGACGCGTATTATTCCTCTAAAACTCCGGGAGAGTATAGAACGCGCCTGGATCTAACCAAAGAATTGTTAAGCGAAATCGCTTCTTTGGGCGGATCAAACGCCGTATTACGCTTTCATGATCCCGACTTTTCCGTCGAAGAGCAAAAAAAAGCGATCGAAGCAGGGATTCGACCGCAAATATTGGAAAAGACAGAATTAGGTTCCTCTCAGATAAAACAAGCCTACTTTGGTTTAACTTTGACCTTAGGAACCAGAAAAGAAACGATTCCGGTCGCTTTTTATGCGGAAGAAATCGAATATCAAATCCTAACGACTCTTAGAAAAATGATCCGTAATCCCGCCGACTCGGGAATCGGAATCCTTTCCATTCCAGGAACCTTGTCCACGACGGGACCCGAAGCCGGAAAAGATACCATTGGAATTTTCGCGAATCAGATTCTAAAAGAAGAATACGGAACTCTTTCGGAAGTCCGTCTTGAAGAAGAGGACATTCAAGATTCCTTACATACTCTCCTTTGGATCGGCGGAGGGGCGTTATCCGAAA
This sequence comes from Leptospira weilii, assembly GCF_006874765.1. Classification (NCBI taxonomy): domain Bacteria; kingdom Pseudomonadati; phylum Spirochaetota; class Leptospiria; order Leptospirales; family Leptospiraceae; genus Leptospira; species Leptospira weilii. The sequence continues at coordinate 2,334,016 of NZ_CP040840.1, read as the reverse complement.
CGGCTTTTTATAGACTCGATCAGTTCCTAATGAGGGGCGGAAATCTCATTCTTCTTTTCAAATCCATGGACTTTCGTTTGGAACCTCCCAACCGGGAAAAGGGAATTGAAACAAACTCGATCGTCGCAGGAATCGCAAAGCCGACCCCTCGGATCGAGGAACAAAATCGTATTTTCGAATCCTACGGTTTTCGAGTGAACACCGACCTTGTCTTGGATCCGAATCGTTCTCTTCCCATCGGTCCTTTGATGGAAGTGGAACCCGGAGTGATCGGAAGGTACGCCTATCCGCCTTGGATTATCGCGGGAAGCTCCCGAGAAATGTTAAGCGAAGTTAGCCCCTTTACAAAAACTCTGAAAAATCTGCTTCTTCCCTGGGTTTCAAGTCTGACTCTTTTTCCAGATCGACAACCGAACGTAAAGATGGAACCGATCCTATCGTCTTCCGAAGAAGCGGAGATCCGCTCTTCCATAGTGGCTCTCGGTGAAAAACAGATCTTTGCGACCCCAATTCGAAGCGGAAATAAAAAAATCATTTTGGGCGCCGTGTTAGAAGGCTCTTTTCGATCCGCATTCGCATCCGCCCCGACAATATTCAAAAAATCGAATCCTTTTCTGAAACAAACCCCCGAAGGAAAAAGCTCTCGAATTCTTGCTATCGGCTCCCCCTACCTCGTATCGGATCTTTTGGCCTATCCGGAAACGAGAAAAATCTACCAAGAATCGAATATTCCGTTTTTATTAAATGCTTTGGATATATCCGGCGGAGACGCAGATCTCATCCAGATACGAGGAAAAAAATCCGCCTTTTTAAAACTCAATCCGTTTTCCGACACCGAAAAAATAACATTCAGCTTTTTGAATATATTAGGAATACCGTCTCTTTTGGGCCTTTACACATATCTTAAGATGCGACATAGGAACTCTCTACGAGGTAAAAATCCGGAATCATGAAGTCTCGAATAAAAATTCTTACAGCTTTCGATCATTTCTTTCGGAAAGAAACCGCCCTTGTTTTGGTTCTAATCAATCTAGTTTTAGGTACTGTTTACTTTTTAATCTCCGATCCTTTCAGATCCTTTCAAAGAACGTACGACCCTTTCTTTCCTTTTAAAGCGAATGAAATCGAAAGGATTCAAGTCGGGAGAAAAGGACATGAGGCAATCTTAGAGCAAAAAAATAGAACTTGGTCCGTCCTAATCGGAGAAGTCGAAGCCAGACCTGACTTCAAAAAAATCGCTTCTTTCCTAAACGCTATTTTAAATATCCGAAAGTTTACGAAAATATCTTCCAATTCCAATTCGAAAGAATTCGGTTTAAACGGTGAGGAATTAAAATTAGAAATCCAAACAGAATCCGGAGAAATCAAAAAATTGGACATAGGAACTTCCGGAAAATCGCAAAGCGGAACCTTTATTCGAGAACCAAACACGGGAGAAATCTGGTTTGTGGAAGAGAATTTAAATTCCCTGGCAGGCCGCGGGAATGAAAACTTCTTCCTCTCGAACCTTTTAATTCCGGAAAACGTTCGTATGCAAGAAATTCATACTATTCTAATTTATTCTTCCGAAAACAAGAATGTCGCGTTTGAAATCGAACAAACGGAACCGGGAAATTGGAAACCGATTTCTTCGAATTTTCACCTCTGTCCGGGCGAGGATTGTTTTCGAATCGTTCAAAAAATCCTAACACTCAAGGCGGAAAGAGTTTTAAAAAGACCGTTCGAGGAAAAGATTTTCCCTTTGAATCCCAAAGATCATTTTCAGATCGAAGTCCGCCTTCGCTCGGATCAGAGTTCTTTTTTGAACTTGGAATGGATTGGAAACACTTCCGACGGAGAACCGATCTTTCGATCGGATTCCGATTCGATTTTGCATGTAATCGACCCCGACTTTTTAAAAGGGTTTCGAGAAATCCCGAATTTGAAAAAATTCTTTTACGAAACTTCTGATCCGTTTTGACTCCCAAGAACACATTGATCCGTTTTTTTCGAATGATTTTTTTGATCGGATTTCAAAAGAGCATTTATTTTGAAGCGCTTCTAAACGATATTATGAACTCTTTGAAATACGCTCCGGTTATTCCGAACCGATTCTCTATTGACAATGTAAATGCCTCCAATTTCCTTTCACAAGAAATCTAAAATTTAGGACGAAAGCATGGCTTTGATCGAAGAATTTGAATCTCAGGGGAATTTTCTATTTCGTTGGAGATCCTATATTCCCGGAATCATCTTGATTCTCTGTCTTGGACTTTTGCCCTTCTATCGGTTTCCCGGAGATTCCTACAACTACCATCTATACTACCAGTCCTTCTGTTTCGTGATTAGTATTCTGGGACTTTTTGTACGCAGCTTTGTGATCGGTTACGCACCCGCAAGAACCTCGGGAAGAAACACGAAAGAACAGGTGGCGGACGTCGTTAACCAGGAAGGAATTTATTCCCTCATTCGTCACCCTTTGTACGTGGGAAATTTTCTGATGTATCTCGGAGCGGTTCTATTCTTAAAAAACTTTTTGATAGCGACGGTTTTTATTCTTTTTTTCTGGGTATATTACGAAAGGATCATGTTTGCAGAAGAACAATTTCTGCGCAAAAAATTCGGGGAGGCTTATCTTTCCTGGGCAAACAACGTTCCCGCGTTTATTCCGAAATTCGGCGGTTATAAAAAACCTACCCTTCCTTTTTCCGTCCGCAATGTAATCAAAAGAGAATATCCAAGCCTATTCGGAATTCTTGTCATCTTCAGCGTTTTCGATTTAGCCGCGGTTTATTTTAACGAACCAGTCAGCAATCTTGTAGAAGCAATTCGTATTCCTCAAATCGTTCTGTTCGGCGGCGGGCTCGTTTTTTACGTTCTTACAAGAATTGTCGTTAAAACGACAAAACTTTTACATGTGGAAGGTCGCTGAATAACCTCAAACTTCGGACTTACAGGGGTGTTTTGCTGAGTTAAAAGAAAACTAAATTACCCTTTCCATGAGAAGCGAATCTGCATGCGACCCACTTTTCATAAAAGTCAAAAGAAAAACGATCCGTTTTTTCGGAACATTTTCGAGAAGATGGATTCCAGTTCATGCAGTTTTTCTAATATACTAAAAAATCACAGATTCCCGCAAAGCCCACTCACCACCAATTCGAGCGGAGAACCGCAAATGTTTCAGTAAAAAATCGTCGGTCAGACCTATGACAGGCTTCTTTTCTTACAAAGACTTCAGTTAGAAAAAGTCTGAGAAGAACTTTCCAGATACGATTTCAACTGATTTGTCTCTTTCGTAAAAAAAACCGGAATTGGATAATTCTGCTTGGAAGAAATCAAAACGATTCCCTCATCGAAGAACAGAATTTTTTCGATTTCGGAAAAAAAATATTTATAACTGCTATTTAACGCTTCAAAAGAAAGAAAATCCCTATTCTCGCTCAATTTACCCGGACCGATTCGCTTTAAACTTTTCAACTTGTCCGGGATTAATTCTTTCTTTTTGTCTGTGAGTTTTTCATACAAAAGTTCTCGATTTTGATCCAAATATAAAATCCCGTCGATTTCAAAACGTATCTCTTTGACTTCTTCCTCTTTCGACTTTTCTTCGTTTACGGAAGAGAACTTAGAAGGCTCTTCCAGAACCTCTACGCCGGAACGGGAAGGAACTTCTTCCATTCGAGAAAACTCCTCCTCAATTGAGGAAATGTTCTCATCAAAAAATTCGGCCGAAGAGGCTACTGGTTGCAGAACTTTATCCTGTTTCGGGATTTTTCTTCCTTCCACGAATAAATCTTCCAGGTGCTTTTGTTTTTCAATCTGCCCCAAGTTAGGAGCCCGTTTGGTTGCCGCAAGAATCTCCGCACCTTTGCGAGGGTCGAATTCATGCCTAGATAGATGCTCATTTTGGGAATTTTCCTTTCGAATATTGGATTTAAATCGTAGTTCTCTACCCGAATTCGGGTTGAGGGAAACATAGATAAAACAAAGTAGTCCTATAAGGATGAGTGCGATTGCAATAAAGAGCATCATTCTATGTATCTGTCGACAGAGCGTGTTTCTGAAGCGTTTTTCTTACTTTTCTCCTTTACAGAAATATTCCCTTACAAACCCTTTTAGTTTATTGATATAATCATGGAATTAGAAAACGTTTCTCTCAAAGACAAGATCATTCGCGCGGTTGTTGCCTTCTTTCTTTTTATCCTTGTGAGCGGTTTGATCATCACTTTTCTTCCGGGAGACGCCGAAAAGAGCTTTTTCGACGTAATTTCCGGCCGTTCGAATCTCAACGCCGGAAAAATCGGGAATGATTCCATCCCAATGGACTATTTCCAAGCTGCTCAAAGAGACTGTTTCTTTCAATACAGAAGCATTGCCCCTTCTCTTGCGGAGGATCCTTCCACTCTTCAATCCTGCGCATTTCAAACCATCCGTAATTTGGTAGTCACGAAACAAATCGCAAACGCGACCGGGTTTTCCGTTTCCGAAACCGGAATCCGTGAGGAACTTTCGGAAGAGGCAAGGAGAATTTATAGAGAATCCGTCAACGGAGCCGGGTATTCCGAGGAAGACGTTCGTAAACCCGAAGCCATCTATAGACAGATCCTGAACTCAGCTCCAATGCAATATCGAGTCGATCGTAAAAATGCAAGCGGTCTCTATGATTCTCTTTTAAATTCCGATCTCAAAAAAACCGACGGAGAAGTTGCGATTCAAAAAGAATCCTCTTCCGCTCGGTTTCGACTTCGAATCGTCTCTTACACCGACGAACAGCTAAACAAGCTGGCGGAAAAAGAAACTCCCGTTTCCGAAGAAGTTTTACGTGCAAAATACGAAAACGAAAAGAAAGAAGGGAAACTACCGAAAAATACAGACGGCAAAGAACTTTCCTTTGAAGAAAGAAAAAATTTCCTAAAAAGCAAACTACTTCTCGAAGCTCGTTCAAAATCCCAGGAAGAATGGAAAGGAAGATTGAAAACTCTTCAAGAAGAACCGGACGGACTCCAAAAAATCGCCTCTTTGTTAGGTGTAGGCGTTCAGGATTTCAAGGACCAATCTCTTTTGAATCTTTGGGAATTGAAATCCGGAAACCAGAACATTCGCCTTGGAAACAATACTCAGTTCCTTAAAGATTTGACAACTGTGGTCTTTGGGTCTAAAAAAGTCGGGGGTCCTTACAGAGAATCCGAAAAAAATGTTTTTGTAGAATTCGCTTCCTTGGAAATCGATTCGTCTAAAATCAATACTTCCCAGGGACCGGATTTGAGGGACAACCCGAACCTGCTGAACGGGTTCGTTATGGAAATCAGTCAGGCACTTCAGGAAAAATACCCGATTGAACGAAGGATCGGTCAAAAGGCAGAAGAATAATGCAAATCCGGGCTGAATTGGTAAATCCCTTTCTCGAAGCCGCTACGATCGTTTTTAGAGACGTATTGAAAACGGATTTGATCCGGGGAAAGATCGGAATCAAAGACAACCCAGAAACCAACCTGGAACTTTCCATTGTGATCGGTGTGATCGGAACGTTTAACGGCGAAGTAGTTTACGGTCTTAATTACGACGCCGCATATAAGATCGCCGGTGTTCTAATGCCGGGAATGAACTTACAAGATATTAAAAACGAATACAAAGATATTCTGGGAGAAATCGCGAACATGACCACAGGAAATGCGATGAATATATTCGCGAGTTCCGGTCAATCGATCGAAATCACCGCGCCGAATATAGTCGATTCTAAAAGCGAAACATTAAAGATTCCCAGAAAACCAGCCTTGGGAATCAGTCTGTTTTCCAAGTTTGGAAAACTGGATGTAAACGTTTCTCTTACTTGAGTTGCGACCCTTAGGAAGCAACTCAAACAAAAGGCAGCGGGAGCGTTTAACTCAATGTTTCTCCCCATGGGTCGAAACATAAGGTTGTTTCTCAGCGTAGCTGAGATAGCGATCTGTCGAATGACCCATAGGGAATCATAACGTTACCCACAAGTGCTTGGATCTCAAGATCAATTTGTCGGAATTACGACAAATCCTCTGTGAAACTTACGCCCCTCCCTAAGGTATGAACCGGGAACATAGGTAACAAAATAGACCAGGAACATAGGTAACACTAAAATTAATGCAAAGGAGGGTTAATCCTTTGCCATGGAAAGAGGTGTCACCGATGGACGAGAAAGTAAAATTCATTGCGGCAGTCTGCGACGGAAGTGTTTCAATCACTTCGTTGTGCGAGACGTTTGGAATCAGTAGAAAGACCGGTTACAAATGGTTGAATCGATATCGACAAGAAGGTCCAAACGGACTTTTAGACAGAAGCAAATCTCCTCATACGAATCCCAATCGAGTTAGTTTTGCGGAAGAGAGATTCATCCTTGCACTTCGTAAACGACATCCGACTTGGGGACCGAAGAAGCTGCTTGTCATATTAGAAAAGGATAATCCTGAAATCACTTGGCCTTCAGCAAGCACGATCGGCAATATTCTTCAGAAAAGAGGTTTGGTAAAATCTCGAAAGAAGAAGCGAGAGATGATTGCTCGCTCCTTCCCGTTTCAAGGTTACGATCATCCGAATGCGGTTTGGTGTGCGGATTTCAAAGGAGATTTCAAACTCAAAGATGGAATTCGATGTTACCCTTTGACAATTTCGGACGGTTACAGTCGATTCTTACTTTGTTGTAAAGGTCTTTCAGGCACAAAAACCTACGATACCAAGAAAGAATTCGAAAGATGTTTTCGAGAATACGGATTGCCGAATGCGATTCGAACGGACAATGGGGTCCCGTTTGCGGCGGGATTAGGAATGTCTCTGCTTTCCACTTGGTGGATTAAATTGGGAATTCTTCCTGAAAGAATTCGTCCCGGTAAACCTCAAGAGAACGGACGACACGAGAGAATGCATCGCACCTTAAAAGCGGAAGCGGTATATCCGATCCGTTCTTCTATGAAACAACAACAGAAATCTTTTGATCGATTTAGAGCGGAATACAATTTTGAACGTCCGCATGAAGCATTGGGTCAAAAAACTCCTTCCCAGCTTTATAAACATTCAACGAGAATATTTCCGAATCGTATTCCTGAAATACGGTATCCGGATCATTTTGAAATCCGGAAAGTGGATGATGGTTGCTTTTATTGGAAAAATCAAAGATACTTCATCACGAAGAGTTTAGCCGGGGAAAGAATCGGATTTGAGCCGGTCGAAGACGGCCTTTGGCGAATCTACTTCAGCTTTGTAACAATCGGATATTTTGATGAACGAATTCGAAAAGTAACTAGGACTTTAAAAGTGTAACCCATGTCGTTGGTTTAAACTGTTACCTATGTCCCAGGATGTACATAATTTTGGGTGGGGGGTGATGAGCGACCCGTAGGGAGCAAATCATTGAGCCTGGAGGCGGAAAGGCTCGGGAGATTTTTCTCTATCAGAAAATTATACTTTTTGCAAGTAAAAAGCCTCATTCTTGTCGGAACACTTGAAAAATATCAGTTTTTGATCCTTATTATCCCAAAAGCCTTCTTAATTTGTGTGATTGGTTATGATAAAGAATGAAACGCTGAATTCAGTAATATCTTCTTTTCAAAATCCTTCGAAGCTCCTTTACAAAAGGAGAATCTTCGGAAGCTTCCGGATTCAACCGGTTTAAATATGTTTTGGCCCAATTTTCCGCTTCCTCGTATCTTCCCTGATCTCCATAAATTCTCGCGATCAAAGTTACCGCTTTTTCCAACTGATCTCTTTTAGGATCAAGTTCCGGTTTTTTCTGTAAAAGTTTTACGAGCTGCAAAAGATATCTTCTTGCGGAATCTTTTCGATCCGTAGACGAAAGCATTTCCCCCAAAGAAAGAAGAGAAATCGATTGGAAGTTTTCGGGAGCCTCCGTGATAATTTTAAGATATTGAGTTTCCGCTTCCGGAATTTTTCCGCTCCCCCGAAGAGCCCGAGCAACCTCAAACACCGCTTTCCATTTTTCGTCCTCGGAATCGATCTGTTCCGTGATCGCATTTGCGTCGTTTGAATTTTCCGCGGTCAATCTTGCGTTTTCTAGTCTGGAAGAGTTGGCCGACTTTCCCTGTACCGAAGATTGATCGAACTCGCTCTTTGCCTTGTTTCTCTGGTTTTCTCTCAGTCGTAAAAGACCTTTTTTATATCCGCTTTCGGACGGATCTTCCTTCTTTTTGTCCTTTTTCTTTTTTAAACTTGTTTTTTCGGAATTCGGAAGTATCGTCTTTTCGGGAGATTTTACGACTTCTTCTTCGGGTCGATCCGATGTTTTTTGCACAGACGTAGGATCCGAAAAAGAAACGTTAGTCATCTTTGGTTCTTCCATCTGTAAAGACTTAGAAGAATTTTCAGTTGAAACGTTTTCCGACTCCGTACCTTTCGACACAAATTCAGATACTTCCTTTGTTTCATTCGACTTTGTAACTCCGGAAACATTTTTTTCCGGAGTTACAGAAGCATTTATTTCCGTTTCAGTAAGCCCCAACTCTTCCGGGAAAGGAAGAGGCATATCAGCAAATAAAGAACTCGTGACAACCATAAGCGAAAAGATCAATATGATCGGAGCAGTCGAAAATTTCATCGAGGCTCCAAAGTTCCCTTGGAATTATTTTTAGGCGGTTTTATCAAATTCGGACGTTCCTGATTTCGGGAATTTCCGTTTCCTCTCTCCGAAGAAATGATCCCCGGATCATCCAGATTACGATTTGCTTCCGGCGTTTTGATTCGATCTTCCGTCGGCAGTACGTCCGACTCTGTCGGTAGTTTCGGAGTTCCGACTCCTTCCCTTCTTCCATCCCTCAAGGGATCCTTCCCTTCGGGAATATTCGATTCTTGCAAAAGTCCGTCCTTGGGTTTTTCTCTTGCGTATCGATCGATTTCGAGTTGGGAAGATTCCCCCGTTAAAGAAAGATCCGGATCGCTATAACGAATCGATTTCCGTTTGCGATTGTAATTTCTTTCGATATCTTCCAAAAACAATGCTTTACGATCCAATTCTTTCGCTTGTTCGTCGAAAGCCGCCCCTTCTTTACCCCTT
>NZ_CP040840.1:2277500-2317500 GCF_006874765.1 Leptospira weilii | reverse complement strand
AAACCTGACGATTATCTCCGAGTTTATTCGATTCTACTTTCGATGGAATCCAATTCCACACATCCTCTCGCAACCAGTTTAATGAAAGAAATCGAGAAAAAGCTTCGGCAAAAAAATAAATCTCCGATTTCAATTTTTTGGAAAAAAATCCGAGAAGTCCCTGGAAACGGAATCGAAGCAGTTTCGTTAAACGGAAATCAAACGTATAGAATCGGAAACAGAAAATTTGTTTCCAACGGCAAAGATTCGCAGGACGGAAAGATTTATATCGGAGTAAACGAGAAACTCATAGCGAGCTTCCGTTTGGAAGATACCGTTCGCCCTGAAGCAAAGGAAACGATTCGAAAACTAAAATCCAGGATTGGCTTTTTAGGAATCCTTTCCGGAGATTCCAAATCCGACGTTCAATCACTTGCCTTTTTTTTGGATCTGAAAAATTCCTTCTATGAATTGAAGCCGGAAGAAAAGCTGAAAGTCATAAAACAAGCACAAAATAACGGAGAAACGGTCGTGATGGTAGGAGACGGAATCAACGATTCCGCTTGTTTGGCGGCGGCGAACTTAGGAATTTCTATGGGAATCGCCTCCGATCTGTCCATAGACAAATCGGATCTCGTATTACTTTCCAACCGATTGGATTCTCTGGTGTACGCTATTTCCATATCTCAGAAAACGAGAAATATCATATTTCAGAACATTCTAATATCCTTAATCTATAATTTGATCATGATTCCTTTGGCCGCTTTTGGTTTTATGCTTCCGGTCATCTGTGCGGGATTTATGACTCTCAGTTCTCTTTCCGTAGTCCTCAATTCCATCTCTTTGCAATGGAGAAGCAAATCATGAACGCATTGTATCTCACGATTCCTATGGCAATGTTGATAGCTCTGGGAGCATTGGTTGCATTCCTCTGGTCGTTAAAATCGGGTCAGTACGAAGATATAGAAGGACCGAAATACAGGATGCTCTTCGACGACGAAGAATCAAACATCGGTAAACCGAAACAGAAAAAATTTCATGCAGACTGAACTTTTTCTAACCACGATTTCTGCGGCATTTCTCCACGGAATCACGAGTTCCATACACTGTCTCGGGATGTGCGGGCCCTTCGCCGGAACCTTAAATCTCTACCAAAAAGAAGCGAGGTTCAAAACGAATCTTCTCTACAACTTGGGAAGACTTTTATCCTATTCTACGTTAGGCGCTATTTTGGGCTTTGTGGGCTCCGGTCTCAATCTCGCAGGGAGGAATATAGTTTCCCTTCGGGAATTTGCGGCGGTGATCTCCGGAATTTTCGTCATTGTCTTCGGGCTCAGACTTTTACAAAACGCCGATCCCGAACGTTCCGGAGTTTATCAAAAAATTCTCAACAAATTTGCCGCCCCTCTCATCATTTCGCTCAAACAAGGTAAAAATCGTTCCGGTATCCCTTTGGCGTTCGGAATGATAACGGGACTTCTTCCCTGTTCTGCTTTGTATCCCGCTTTCAGTTTGGCGTTTGCGACAGGAGATATAGGATATGGTTCGATCATAATGTCCGTATTCTTTTTGGGAACGTTTCCGGCTCTTTTTCTTTTTGGAATCGGATTTCGAAAACTCGTCTTGAAACTTCCTACAAACGCAATCAAATTCGCCGGAGTTGCGGTGGTCTTTATCGGAATTTCTATGATCTTTTTCCGAATGAATCATACGCATGCGGAACACAAATATTCCCTAGACCCAAACAAAATCAAACGGCCCCCTTCCCAAAACGAAGAACATTCTCACCATCATTGACAAAAATTCTTTCCAAACATTCAAGTTTTCTCGAGAGATTTCGATTGTAAAAAGGGACGATGACTTCTAAACTGAAACCCCGGATGAGCGATTCCCTCAAGAATTTCACGGATTCCCTTTTAAAGGATCTGGAAGAAAACGAAAACGGATTCTTCAAAATAGAAAATGAAGATGGGCTTGCGTACCTTTCCGTTTTTCCCGCCGGCAAAAAAGGAAAGCCGGTCGACTCCAAAGAAATTTTAAGAAGAATCGAGCTTTTTCGGATCACGGAAATTTCTCCCGTAATCATCCAAAATCTTGCTCTCAAATCGGACGGCCTTTCGCATCTTATCGGAAAATGGCCCGGTAAACCGGAAAGTTCTCGGATCGAAATTGACATCTCCGAAGATCGTATGAAAGCCTATCTCATTTTTTATCCTCCCAAATACGGCGGTAGAATCTTAAACTCCGAACAAATTCAGGAATCGATTCGGCAGAGAGGAATCCAATTCGGAATTCGAGAAGAAATCATCGATACACTTTCCGAAGAACCGGAGTATGGAAAAAAAATTCTCATTGCAGAAGGTGTGCCTCCGGTTCCTGGGAAAAACGGAGACATACGGATTTTATTCATTCATCCGGCAGTTCCGAATTTAGAAGAGGATGAGTATGGTAGAGTAGATTTTAAGAATATTCAAATTATACAAAGTGTTTCTAAGGATCAAAAACTTGCGGAAAAAATTTCTCCTCTCCCGGGAAAAGAAGGAAAAAACGTATTCGGAGAAATTCTTCCCTACGATCCGGGAAAGGAAGCAGAATGGAAACTCGGCGCAAACGTTAGACTATCTTCAGAAGGAACTTTTGCCACTTCCCTGATCGACGGAAGACCGATCTTGGATCGCCAAGGAACCATACGAGTCGACGAAGTTTGTCATTTGGAGAACGTGGATTTTTCCACGGGAAACGTTAATTTTCCCGGAACCATCATTGTGGAAGGTTCGATCGCGGACGGTTTCACATTGGAAACCGAAGGATCCATCATCGTCAAAAAATCCGTCGGAAAAGTTTTTCTAAAAGCCGGAGGAGATGTCGTTTTATCCGGCGGATTCATGGGAAGAAACGGCGGTCTCATCGAATCCGGATCCGATATCTATACTCGTTTTGTGGAGCAAGGGAAACTACTGGCAAAGAACACGATCTTTATTGAAGAAGCGTCGATGCACTCCGAACTTGTGGCGGGAGAATCCGTTTTCATTCGGGGAGGCAGAGGAGAATTGATCGGTGGAAGTTGTGTGGCGGGCAAATCGGTCATCTGTACAAAATTAGGCGCCATCGCGGAAACAAAAACGTCCGTTTCCGTAGGAGTACGTCCCGAACTTCTAAAAGATCTAGAAAAACTTCGCAACGAAGTTCAGAAAAACCAAGAGATTTTAAAAAAGGTAGAACAGAGTCTCGCGAAGTTAAACGAAGATTCCCAAAGAAGACAACTGACTGCCGAAGAGAAAGAAAGTCTTCCGAAACTTTTGGCGATCAAACAGAAATATTCAGGAATTTTAAATAACCTTCTCGAACAGGAACAATCCATGATTATTGGTTTTGAACCGGACAAGGATTCCTACGTAGAAGTGGAACAGGAAATTTTTCCCGGAGTAGACATTTATCCCGGTAAAGGCAAAAACTTCAAAGTTCGTCTCAAAGAGATTCCAGGACCTTCTTTTGTGTTTTTAGGAAACGACGGAAACGCCCAGATTACAAAGATAAGACCCAAACGATTGGGGATATTACAAGAAGAGAATTAATCAACCTTATTAACAATCGATCCCAAAGCTCCATTTTTTCCAGTTCCCACATTCATTCTCCTATTTTTTAAGGATGATTTGTCCGGAGCGTTTGCAAATTCGTCTTCTCCCGAATGATTTTCAATGCGAGTACGTCTACAATACAGTTCGTAAGCGGTAAACGAACACTCCAGTATTTTATTCAAACGTCTTATCGATTTCACTCGTCCCAATCTTGACGTTTCCTTCTAAAATTACGAAAGAACCCTACTAAGATATTTAAGTTTTTTCTAATGCTTCCAAGAACATCGAAGTGACATTGTCCGAGACAATTCTCTTTTTACCGATTCTTATATTCTTTTCCGCGACGATAAGTTTTTTTCTTAGGTTTATTTTTTGGTTTTGGCTTAGGAAGTTCCTCAGCCGTAATTTTGATCAGAGTACTGATCCATTCTTTGTTTTCAAATTGGTCTGAAATCAGAAAACTCGGCTTCGCCCCCGGATAGGCCGACGCTTCCTGTACGTTTCCAATCCATTTTCTACCGCCTTCGGTGGGTTTTATAAAAAGACGATTATCGCAGATCAGTGCTACAATTTTGTCGTCGCAATAAATCGCATATTCTCCGAACATTTTTTTGGATACGATTTGCCCCGCGCTTTCCATTTGATCCACGATAAAATCTACAAAACTTGGATCCGATGACATTCTCATTCTCCTATTCTTATCAACATTTCACCTAACTACAATTAGGTTCTTAAAATCGCGTCACTCGTCTTTCGACGACTGAAACAATTCCTGACAAGAAGAAATCCCCCCGCCCTCCATTTCCTCACAAGGAACTTTGAGAAGGTCTTCCATACAAACTTTCACTTTGGCAATCTGTGCATCCGTAACTTTTTCGTATTCGTCGGGCAGAATGTTCTGATCCTTCTGTTCTTCCATACACTGATCCACGGAATACGCGGCGTTTTCCGAGGTTTTTTCCGAGGCGGGTAAGGTTTCCAGATAACGACTCGCGCATTCGGCAGTTTTTGTACAAAGACGAGTAAAATAGTCCTTGCTGAGTTTTTGAACGTCTTCTCTGGAAATGGAAGGACCTTTTCTACAGGTAGAAACAATCGAAAAGATTAATATAAAAAAACAGAATATAGATTTCGGCAACGAGTTCATTTCAATTTTGTAAGAATCAGTCTGTTTCCCTCCGGCAGGGATTGATCCAGATAAAAATGATCCGTGAGTTTTTTCACGAGATAAAGACCGATTCCTTCCTCCCGATAATCATTCGGCTCATATCCTCTAATTTCGGAAAGGTTTTTCTGATCTCCGAAATCGCGAATTCGAATTTCTATACGATCGTCAAAGAGGCTGATTTCTATGAAAATCGGTAAATTTTTTCTGCCACTGTAGGAATGTTTGATTACATTGAGAAGGCATTCTCCGACTGCGAGTTTGAGATCGGCAGAATCGCTCGTGGTAAATCCGTTCTCAAACGCCAGGTTATGGATTAGACTTCGAATGATGGAAAGATAACGAGGATGGGAAGGGATCTGCAATCGGAACAGATTTTCTAGATTTTTCTTTTTCCCGGAATCCATTTCGACTTCAATTCAATTTTTTAATCAGACACACGGTATTTTCAAAAGCAAAAATCCCTTTTTCGATCGTTCTTACTCCGATCACTTTCTCAAATGGAAAGACCTAAGAATGAGCGACTCACAGAAAACGTCTTCTTTTAAAATCCGACTTTTATCCTCTGGGATGAAATTTCTTATGAACTTCTTTTAAGGTTTTATTCGCCATGTGCGTATAAATCTGCGTCGTGGAAATATCGATATGACCCAAAAGTTCCTGAACCGATTTCAAATCCGCGTGATTTTCCAACAAATGAGTCGCAAAGGAATGTCTGAGAGTATGCGGAGTCACTTTTTTGGAAATAGACGTCCTTTTTATATAGTGGTTCAAAAGTCTCCAAACGGATTTACGATTGATATAAGAGCCTTTTTTAGAAACGAAAAGATACTCGCAGTTTCTCGCTTTGAGAATAAAAGGCCGACTCTGTTTCAGATAACGATTCATTATGTCCAAGGATTTTTCCCCAAACGGAACCAATCTTTGACGTCCTCCTTTTCCCTCCACTGTCAGTATCATTCCTTCCAGATCCATGTCGCTTAATCTTAAATTGCAAGCCTCCGAAATTCTAAGCCCCGAAGAATACAATAATTCGAAAATACATTTGTCTCTGAGTTCGTAGAGATTGTCCTCTCGTATACTCGCGAACAATTCCTCGATCTCGTCCTGCGTCAGGTAATCCGGGATGCTTCGCATCACCTCGGGAGTTTCGATCTTCTCGGTCGGATTGGTATCGAGTTTTTTTTCGTCCTTTAAAAACTTGTAAAACTGTCGAATTGCAACCACTTCTCTCGCTATCGTCTTCGAACTGATCTTGCGGTCCCTTTCCTCATTTAAAAAACGCATAATATCATTCGCCTGAACCTTTAGGAAATCTATGTGCTCCTTTTCCAGAAAGTTCTTAAACTTGTTCAAATCGTATCCGTAAGAGTAGATGGAGTTGTCACTTAATCCCTTTTCTACGGAGAGATATTCCTGAAAATTTTGAAGTAGGTTGTTATGTGAAGATGTCACTGTTTTTAGTCCCGTCTAAAATGTTTAACAAGTATTAAATCCTTCGGACATTTCCCCTCAGGAGAATTAAACTTTTTTATGTTGCCTAATGGGTTTATTGGAAAATTCTAATCGAAACCCTAGACAAATACGGTCTAAATTTTCTTTTTTTCTAACGATGAAAGTAAAAACTTCTGTATTTATGAGACCCAATATCCGATACATTTTTTTCATGTTGCTCTTCTCCGTTTCCTGTTCCTCCGACGAGGAAATAATCTGGAACGCAAGAGATTCTCTTTCTAGAGGAAACACTGCGGAAGCAATGCGCCTTTACGAATCGATCCTTAAAAAGAATCCGACCCATTTGGAAGCGAATCGCACTCTCGGAATGATTCTTGCGGATAGCGGACTCGCTCTCAATTCAGCAGCGTTTTATTTGGAAAAGGCCGAATCTTCTCTTCCCGGCGATTCCTCCCTTTTACTTTATCTTCTTGAAATTCATTTACAAGAAAAAGATAGGGATAAAACGAAAAGAATTCTGGAAAAAATTTCCAAGTCAAAAGATAAAGAAATGGAAAATTACGCAATTTTTCTAAAAGATTGCCTTCTTGAAAAAAAGAAAAACGGATCAGAATTCAACCGATTCAAGGCGAGTGCGATTCCAACCCTTCTACCTCCCGCAAGACGTTTGTTTTTGAAATGCGAACTTTCCCTTTACGGCGTGTCTCACAACTCGGGTTTCATCTGTCCAAAAAACCGAACCGTTTACCTATCTTCAAAATTCCCAAAACTCGGCCCATCACCTCTTCCTGAAAGTGGTGTAAGGATTTTTAAATACTCACTCGGTTATTTCCCGAGCGTCATGAGTTTCATAAATCATAATAAACTCAACTTGCTTTTCTTATTCGATTCCGACGAATTGCTCCCAAAACTTAGTATCTCAACTCTTGGGAGTTGTTCGATAAGTCGTTCTTTTTTGTGTTTTACTTGTTCTACAAAGCGCGAACTTTCTTGCGTCCACTTCTTAATTCATCATGAAATCGTTTCCATATCGTAAAATCATTCTTCCTTTTATCTTCTGCATTGCGTTATGCGAAATATTAATGAGAATGTTTCCTCCCGCAGGCCTCATTTACAGACTGAGAGATAAACAAGTCCACTGTATCGAAGAGTGGGAAATTCCGGAAATCATGCTTTGTCCGAATTCCGACACAACCCTACCTCATCCTGCTGGATTTACGTTTCGAGTAAGGGTGGAGGAACACGCTGAAAGAATCGTTTCGGAAGAAAAAGTAATCCCCGGAGAAAAACCGGAAATATGGTTGATGGGAGATTCCATCGCCTACGGTTTCGGACAAAACGATTCCGATACGATCGCTTGGAAATTGCAGGAAACACTGAAATCTTACGGAATCCAAGTTCGAAATCTCGGAGTAGATTCTCTCGGTACGAGCGGAATTCAAAGAAAAATGGAGAGGACGATTCTTTGTAAGGACTCTGCAAAGAAGGATTGTATTCTACCGAAGGCGGTATTTTGGATTTATCATCCTTCGGATCTGCAAGACGTGTACAGAGAAATCTACTTAAAAAATTCAATCTATGGAAGATGGCTCTTTCGAGCCTCCGTTTTTTTATCCAGATACAGCGCGCTCTTTAATTACCTCAAAATTCAAAGCGAAAACAGGAGATTGGAAAAACTCCGTAAAAACGGTCCCGAAACGATTCCGGAAACTATTAGCAACTACCCGGACGATCATCCGTCCTTCCATGAAATGAGAATCTTTTTCGATACTTGCAAAAAACTAAATATTCCCTTAACCGTGGTCTTATACCCAAATGGTTCCCATTCCTTAACCCCTCTTCCATCCACTCCCTTGCTCGATCAAGTCATGGAAATCGCAAAACACAAAGGAATTCCAGTTCTAGACACAAGGCCCGATTTCATTCGCGAATACAATCGAAACAATACCGATTTTTACCTTCAAAACGACGGGCATCCAAACGCAATCTCGGCAAAGTTGATCGCTGATAGGATTTCAGAAAAAATTCTTAGTCAATCATTTTGATTATTTTATTTCGATTTTATCCTCAAAAAAACTATGAATTCAGTGAGTGATACAACATTAAATTAACGTGAGTTCGATATAACAAAATACGAAAGCGATTCTATGTTTCGATCCGTAGAGAGGCACCCACAAGTTAAGAAGGCTTTTGGGATAATAAGGATCAAAAACTGATATTTTTCAAGTGTTCCGACAAGAATGAGGCTTTTTACTTGCAAAAAGTATGATTTTCTGATAGAGAGAAATCTCCCGAGTCTTTCCGCCTCCCGCCCTATTTCGCGCCCCATAGAAAGCGAAATAGAGTTTATTTTCCCTGCCACCCAAAATCAGGGGAAACTCAGGCACAACGCTTCCTAAGGGGCGCGTTGTGGGGCCGATCGTTTCACAGAGGATTTGTCGGAATTCCGACAGATTTATCTTCGGATCCGAGTATTTGTGGGGTTGGTTATGTTAGAGAGCAACGCTTTAGTTTCTTATTCACCCAAACTTTCTTACGACCCTGCTCACGTTAATTTATTAGGTGAAACGGATTTCGAAACTACAACTGAGCTTCAAAGAGTAGAACTCTGAAATTCAATTACGTTTTTAGCGCTTCTTCCGATCCCGGGTAAGGCTCGCGGAAACACAAACACATGAACAAATTCCTATGAAAAACTATAAAACAAGAACCTAACCTCAAAACTGAAAATAGAGAAACGGCTGACTTACCGTCACGCTGTAAAGAATGAAACCGACAAGTATCATCATTCCCGCCAAAGGATAAACGACCCAAGGTTTATTTTGAAGATCTTCCATCCAAGTTCGTCTTTTCTCCTGAAGATAATCCGCTCCGAATAAAATGATCACCGCCGACAAAACCGCAAACGGAACCTGCAAAGTCTGGCCATTCTCCCAGGAGAAAGTTCGCCTAACAATAGCAAACGCAAGCTCCAAACTAGTATTGTATCCGTATTCCGGAGACGCTTTGGCCCGAAAGAAAAACATAGAAAAAGAAAAGATAAGAAACGAATACGTGTATTTGATCCAATCCGGAATTTTATCCCAACCGCTTTTTAAAGAGGAAAAAGAAAAGATAAATCTTTCCAACACCATCACGAGCGCATGGCAAGCTCCCCAAATGATAAAATTCCAATCCGCTCCGTGCCAGATACCGCTCACAAAAGTAGTAATGAACACGTTGAAGTACGCCCGAAAAACACTCACTCGATTTCCGCCTAAGGAAATGTAGATATAGTCTCTGAGCCAGGAGGAAAAGGATATATGCCATCTTCTCCAAAGTTCCGTTACGGTTTGAGACAAAAAAGGTCTCATAAAGTTTTCCGGAATGGAATATCCTAGAATCCTTCCGGTTCCGATCGCGACATCCGAATATCCGGAAAAATCGCAGTAGATCTGAAAAGAAAATAAAAACGCCGCTAAGATTAAAGAAAGAGAATCATAAGCGCCAGGATTAGCAAACACCGGATCCACTGTCAGAGAAATCGGATCGGCAACGAATGTTTTTTTAAAAAGACCCCAAGACAGTTGCCTAATCCCGGGAAGAAGATTTTCTTTTTTATAAGTATAATTCTCCAAAAATTGATGGAGCATATCCTGAGCCCGAATGATCGGTCCCGCGACAAGCTGGGGGAAAAACGAAAGAAAAAGTCCGAACTGAAAGAGGCTCCTTGCCTGTGAAACGGTTCCGCGATACACGTCCACCGCATAGGAAATCGCCTGTAGGGTAAAAAACGAAATACCCATCGGTAAGATCGCGCCCGTTGAAGAGACGTAGGCAGGATCGCAAGGTTTTGAATCCGTAAATACATTCCAAGCATGGATGGAAAAATCCATATATTTAAATAAATAGAGAAGAAGTAAATTCCCCCAAACGGCTATATTCAAAAAGAATAATTTTGAAAATTTAGAACGGGCGGTTTCCATTCCTTTTACCGCGTAATACGTCAAAACGATCGAATAAATCAGAAGAAGAACAAAAGGAATTTTGAATATAGCGTAGAAATACAAACTCGCTAACAAAAGCCAAAATCGTTGAAACTTTACCGGAAGCCAAAAATAAAGACAAATTACGAGCGGGGCAAAAACAAGATATTGAACCGAATTAAAGAGCATTTTTTTCCAATTCCTTGAGCTGTTTTTCCAAGGCCCGTTTTGCCCATCGGTTTCCGAACACGGTCAAATGCCCGTCTTCGGGAATAAAATAGTCCCGAATCCCTGAAAACTTTTTATCTTTCGCGGTTTCAATCACTTCTCCGCACATCTCCCCGGTTTCTTTTCTAAGCTTAAGCACAGGGATTTTCTTCTTTTCAAAATAAGCCGCCGCTCGAAGCGCATAATTCTCCAAAGGATGATAAAGCCCTCGATTTCTGCAAAAGATCTCTTCTACCTGGATCGGCATCAAAACCACGATCAACCGAATTCCTCGCGATCTTGTGTATTCCACCATTTCGTCATATGCTTGTTGTGTGATTTTCGGAAGTGGTTCCAGAGAACTAAGAGGCGGTTCTTTTTCCCGGCAGGAAAAGTAATCCGGAATCGGTTCGGGACAATATTTTCTTTTATATTCCTCCTTGCTCATAACATCTGGGTTAGGGACTGCAAATACATTCGTTTTTTCGAATATATCTTTCTTGGCAGGATCGCATTTTGTTTCCGAAATTCTAAAAAAAGAATCCCTCATATATTTTGCGGGGGTTTGTTCGGCGGTAGAAGCGGAGGAAAGTCCGGTAGAATTCCATTCCGATCTCAAACGAAACAGAGTAAATCCGTATTGGACTTTTAATTGTTCAAAAGCCAGTTTCAAAGCTTGAAGCGTATAAGAGGCTCTGGAAAGTTCGAATTGAATTCTAAAATTTCGGTTAAAATTCGGATCCCGATTTCGAATCTCGTCGATCTCGTCATCCGGTAATATTCCTTTCGCTCTAAGTTCCTCCGGAATCGTAAAGTCGTTTCCTGAAACGAAAAAAAGAACTTCTTTTAAATTCTTTAATTTAGGAGCCATGTCTTTCAATCTTCGAAGCGCTCCTAAGGAACCGTATGCGTCCACCGCTAGATTTAAAGTCTGCCTCGCTCCGCCTTTTAACTCGATCCCGTTCAGCAAATTACAAAACGTGTCTTCATCGGAAACTCCAAAACCCATCACAAGACTATCCCCCAAACAGGCGAGTTGGGGTTTGTTCAGATCGGGTTCTTCCAAGCCTCTCATCCCGAGAGAATTGGTTCTGAACCTTCCTTCCCATTTTCCGGCAAAATGACGGATATAAATATCCTGATCCGGCGCGAGATCCACGTAATAAACCGGATTGTATCTATGGAGAAGTTTTTGATCTCTATAAAATTGAAGAGAGGGGCTCTTGAGAAGATTGAGAAGAATTTCCGTTCCGATCAAAGCGAGAATGAAAAATACAAGGGCTCGTCCTGCCCAGGAGAAAAATCCTTTCATGGATAGAGGAAAGGTTGGAATATAAGGCTTGTCTGGCAAGCGAATTCTATCTTTCTCCTTCAAGGTCAAAATCAACTCATGATGATTTCGTAGGTAATTCAAACGCATACCTTTCTCATCCGTCAAAACCGTAGGATTAGTGGATAGATGTTAGGGGTCAGAGATCGGGAGTCAGGGGTCAGATTAGGGGTCTGTGAAGTTAATTCCGTTTTGAGACAGTCTTTAAAGTTCTGCGAAAGAGAAAAACTTTCCAAATTCTCAGGATCTGCTTTACAACGTAAGAGTCTAAAAATAGATCAAGTTTAGAATCATTCTAATAGAGGAAATCATGGCCCACAAAATTGTCATCATAGGTTCCGGACCGGCCGGGCATACTGCCGCGATTTATGCCGCCAGAGCAAACTTAAATCCGGTGATGTATGAAGGATTTATGGCGGGCGGAATTGCCGCAGGCGGTCAGCTTACAACCACTACCGAAGTCGAAAACTTTCCCGGTTTTCCGAATGGAATCGACGGCACCCAATTGACCCAACTCTTCCGAGAACAATCCGTCAAATACGGAACCAAAATCCTGACACAAACCATCACTAAAGTAGATTTTTCCTCCAAGCCGTTCCAACTCTGGTCGGACGAAGAATTGATTGAAGCCGAAACGGTAATCATAGCGACCGGAGCCACCGCAAAAAGAATGCATGTAATCGGCGAAGACACCTACTGGCAAAGAGGGATCTCCGCCTGTGCGGTTTGCGACGGAGCCCTTCCGATTTATAGAAACAAAGAACTGGCCGTCGTAGGCGGCGGAGATTCGGCAGTAGAAGAAGCCTCTCATTTGACGAAATTTGCCTCTAAGGTATATTTGGTTCACAGGAGAGCCTCTCTTCGCGCATCCAAAATTATGCAAAAAAGAGCGACCACTCATCCCAAAATCGAAATCATCTGGAACTCACAAGTCAAGGAAGCAAAAGGAGATGGAAAAAATCTCACCGCTTTGACTTTGGAAGACACGACGAACGGTCAAAAAAAAGAACTTTCGGTCGGAGGACTTTTTTACGCAATTGGCCACAAACCGAATACGGATATTTTCAAAGGAATTTTAGATCTGGATGAAAGTGGCTATATCAAAACCGTACCCGGTTCCACTAAAACGAGTATCGAAGGAGTTTTTGCCGCAGGGGACGTTCAGGATAAAATCTATCGCCAAGCGGTCTCCGCCGCGGGCTCCGGTTGTATGGCCGCACTCGATGCGGAACGTTGGCTCGAGTCCAGAGAAAGATAAGAATTTTAAAATATTCTTATCCATTCAAAAAGATGCTTAACGTTCAATCGCGCATCGGATGAAAACTTGGAATACTTTCACGGCCGCTCCACGAGCATTCCTCTTCTGTTTCGAATATCATAAATATAGAATGTGATTTCGGGAAGTTTTGATACGACGGGGGACGGCTTTTTCTTTTTCGATTCTTCTTTCTCTTTTTCCAAAGAAACGATCATCACCAATCTTTCCCTACCGGAAGAAGGAAGAAATTTTTCCAAAGAGTATTTCCTCGGAAGAATCCCCACAAGAGTCGCACCGATCGGATTATACACAAAAACCTGTTTTCGATCTTTTTGATTTAAGAATCCGTCCTTGTTCGTATCTTCCGTCA
The DNA here is from genome assembly GCF_006874765.1 of Leptospira weilii. NCBI lineage: Bacteria > Pseudomonadati > Spirochaetota > Leptospiria > Leptospirales > Leptospiraceae > Leptospira > Leptospira weilii. Next base: position 2,304,193 of record NZ_CP040840.1, on the reverse strand, counting down.
TTCCGATCAGGATGAGATTTTTTCCCGTGGAAATTCCGGGCGCCAAAACCGAATCCAATTCGACTTCTTCGGTAGTTTCTCCGGCTTCCTTTTCTTTGTCCGTACCCGTAAAATAATCCCAAATGTAGACGTTTCGGTTAAATAACTTCCTATGATTTCCGGATTCTAAATCGATTACGGTAAGATTTCTTGCATGATTCAGATTTTTTCTGTAACCCGCAACCGTTTCTCGAGAAAGTTCAAACGGATAAAAAAGATAACGTTCCCAAAGAATCACAGAATGATTGAACAAGTCCCCGCTCCTATCCGCGGGAGTCGTAGGGTCTTCTTTGGAAGAGCCAGATTCTACCAACTCCACCCCCCTATCTAAAATGAACCAACTTTTGGAAAGAGTAAAGACGAGAATCCCGACGACGACGACCCCGAACGTGTAAACTCCCAGTCGAATTTTTTCCATGAGTAGAAAAAAGCCCGGGAAAATACTAGGTCAATGAAAAAAAGTCAATGAAAAAGGAATCTATTTTATCTCCAAAGCGTAAGCACGTTCGGGAACCGTCAAATAAGAAGAAATTTCTCCCGTATCTTCCCGAAGCCTTGTGTTCTGATTGAAGGTATCCAAAATGATCTTTCCATCTTGAACAAAATTATAGAGATAATTTCCGGGCTTCATCTTTTTGATAAGAGTAAAAACTTCATTATCTTTTTTTAATACGTCCTCTTCCGGATCCCAATGATTGAAATCTCCAACGAGCGTGATCATCTCTGCGTCTGGAGCGTAAATTCTAAACTCGACGGTTCTATATTCCAATTCCTCATAGGGGGAATCTTCCAAAATTCGAGTGGTCGCGAGTTTATCCGGCCCGGAAGGAATTGCGATCAATCTAGAAACCAAGGAACCATTGCCGTCTTCCGCCGAATCCGGGTTAGACGGATCATGAGTGAATAAACCGTCCACTCTAAACTTATATTCCAGTATTTTAAGTTCCTCTCGAATCGTATCCCTACTTTCCGGATTATGTACGATGTAAAAAACTCCGTGACTGTTCTTTTTCAAAGGAATACATCTCCAAAGAGAAAAATTTCCGCATACGGAAACCTCCTCGTTTTCGATTCCTTCAAAGGTGAACAAAATTCCACGATTGAGAAGCTTTCCAGTCTCCAAAGATAAGGCAGAATCGATGTAACGAATGTATCTAGGAGCCACGGCCTTTTTCAGTTTTTCCATCTGCCAGTAATAATAAATCTTCTCCTTTTCCACAGGTTCCAAAAAGTCTTCGTAGTCTTCCGATGAAAAAGATCCGATCCAATTTCCCGTATCTTCGTCGGCACCAATTGCAACGCTTATCGTCAAAAGTAGTATTAATAAAATTTTAATTACAGGAATCGATTTCATTCTGGATAAAAGTTCGATCAATTTCCGAAAAAGCATAAGGCAAATCCGTAGTCGCATTCGCAGAAATCAGATCGAGTCCGATAGGACATAAATTTTTTTCGATTCGGATGGGTTTACACGATTTAAGGGAGAGTTTTTTCCTTGGAGAATCCACAGGCCTACCGATATAATTTAGCAGGAAATCATGGCAGAGGCGAATTCTACCCCACTGAACGAAGCTGAACTAGAACAAATTCATTCTATTCTCCAGCCTCTGTCCAAGAATCCGGAAATTTCGGAAGAACTCAATCCGATGCTTTCCGTATTTCGTCAGAAGATGGGATACGGAACTCAAACGCTCTCCCACGACGAAGAGGAATCCGAAGAACCTACCTCTGAGGAAGTAGATTCCGATTACGAATCTCCAGAAGCGGAAAGTCCGAAAAGACCTCCTACCAAAGTTTTTGAAGACGACGATATCGATTTAGATGAACTCTTAGCAGAACCGGAACAAACACAACAAGCAGACAATTTTGAAACTCCTCCTTCCGTCGATTCCGACCAAACGGACCCATTTGCAGATTTTGGAATGGACTCTGAACCTGCTTCGACAGCGTCGGAAGAACAGGATCCATTCAGTGATTTCGGGCTTTCGGAAGAAACGAGCTCGGCTCCTGATGATTTTTCATTTGGAGAAGAATCCACAAGTACGGATGAGGGAGATCCATTTGCGGGTATAGAGGAAATGACGGGAGATTCCCCAGACCCATTTGCAGGAATGGAAGAATCTTCCGAAGCGGATCCGTTTGGCGGAACCGATATTGGAGAGGATTTCTCATCCGTATCTTCTCCCGTTTCGGAAGCAGATCCATTTGCGGGTATGGACACATTCACATCCATTCCCGAATCTGCCGCAGACAGTTCCGATCCATTTGATGGACTCGAAACCCAAAGCGAAAGAGATGAGTTCGACCTTTCCGGAACAGAATCCGCCCCAACCGATAGCGGAGATTCTTTTGACGAATTTATGTCCTCGGAACCTCCTCCATCCGGCGGTGGGGACGATGATTTTTTCAGCTCTCCCGCAGACTCGGAATCTCCATCCGATCCGTTTGCCGACTTTGGCGACTTAGGTCCTCCTACAGGACAAGATCCGTTTTCGAATCTCGCCTCTTCTGCTACCGTTTCCGAAGATCCTTTCGCCGATTTTGTTCCTTCCACAGCAGAAGACACGTTATCCGACATACCAGCGGACTCTTCCTTCGAATCCTTCAGTCCCGACTTAGAGTCTGATGTGGATGGTAGAGATTTCGATTCCGGAAGTTCTTTAGGCCTAGAAGCGGATCTGCAAGGACTCGCAAACGAAGAAAAACAGGATATCGATAAAGGGCTCAAAGACGAAGAACTCGCAATCATACAAAAAGAAATTCTCAGATACCCGCCTACTTTACGTCGTGCGGTGATTGATTCAATCGTTCAAGATCGGCTAACGCCTAGAGATCAAAAAGGGCTCTTAGAATTAATCAAGATCGAAAGTTCCCCCCAGGAAATCGCAGACTTCCTCTCCGGAGCCTTAGGGGAAACTATCTCCGTCTCTCAAAAAATGAGCGGATTCTCCAAAGACGGAGTTCCTATCATTTCTACAGATCCTGTTTATACCAAAGAAGGTCTACAAAGACAAAGAAAGGTAATCCGCAGGACGATCATTTCAATCGCGGCTACGATCTTTCTCGTAGTAGGCGGAACTTTATTTTACAAAAACTTCATCATTCCAAATCAAGCGGCTCAGTATTACGAACAAGGCCTCACTCTGATTCGCGAGGCGGGAGCTTATCCGAAAAACAGCGAGACCCGAAAGAAAAAATTCTTCGAAGCGGAAGAATCTTTCGCCAGGGGAGAAAATATTCTACCGAACCATCTCAAATATTTGAATCTCTACGGCGTGGAATACACAAGAGTTGAGGAATACGACAGAGCCTTTGAAAAATTATTTGGTAAGGTAAGTCCCGATTTCGGCGCCGGAAGAGAAGAACCTTCTTCCAACGCTTGGGACAAACGCGAAAAAGTTCCTATCGTCACCCTTACCAAAGGCCAAGTCTGGGATAACGCAAAACTTCCGATCGCAGGAAAGATCGGAAGCGAAAATCGTATGGTGCTCGTCGCTCAAGACGGAATTCAAAGAAAGATCATGAAAGCCGGCGCGTATATCGTGATGCGTTTGGAAAAACAAACACACGACAATCCAACGTATAAGAATTTAGGAAGATTCCATTCTTCCATTATGCCTTCTTTTACCGAGCCTTCTCTCGGGGGCGGAAAATATAAAAACGATCAGCTCGCGATTAACTTTTTCAAACAGGTATATACCGACGGAAACGAACCCTACGATGAGGAGTCCACCGCCGGAATCGCAAAAATTTATTACAACCGAAGGGAGTTCGGCAAAGCCGCGTCGTTTTACAATAAGATCGTGGAGATCGATCCTTCGAGTTCCGTTGGACAAGGCGGCCTACTTTCCACTTACATCGAAATGTGGAAGGAAGACGGAAATCCTCAGTTCGTGATCAATCACCACAGACAGATCAAGAACAACCTGGATATAGAAAAGAAACTCTCTCTTCACGTTCTTTCCAAGCTTGCCTCCTTCTACACCGATCTGAATAAAAAAGAATTAAGAATTCGTTATAATATCAATCCTATCGATCAGGTTTCAGGAATGGAAGTCAACGACAACGCTCTTGAAATTTTGGATCTCATCTATCATAAAACGGAAGAAGATCCCGTAACCGGAACGGAAATAGAAGGCTCCCAATATGCGGAAGGCTACTATCAAAGAGGGAGATATTTCGCTTCCATCAAGGAATCCATCCAAGCCAGAAGATTTTTCGAAAAAGCCGCGACACTCGATCCCGCTCATTATCTCGCTTCCACGGAACTCGCTGAAAACGCGATTCGTCTCGCGAACTTCGCAGAAGCAGATAAATTGTTAAACGAATCCCTCAAACGTTTTGAGAATTACAAACAAAGCTACGGAGCAAGAGAAGAGGACGAAACACTGATCCAAGGAAACGTGGGGCGCATCTATTTCGATAAGGCGAGAATCCAATATTTATCCGCGGCAGGGATTCATGAAAAAGATAAGATTACCGAATTTCCGGGACGTAAAATTTATCCGTTCCGCGCAAGAACCTCGATGGATACGGTCGCAAAAACAAGATCCATGGAACTCAAAAATTCTCTGGACGGATTTTCCAAAGCGGAATCAGTTCAAACCGACGAAAACGAATTCACCCTCATTCGCAGATGGAGAACTCCCCTTCCCGTAGGAATTCAAAGAGAACTTCGCTACTTCAAAGGTTGGGTGGATTACATGAACGGAGACTTTGCCGCTTCCCTCAACGAATGGGCCGGTTTTGAAGACGAGGACGAGTACAACCATTCCACCTTACTCATGGGTAAAGCGAACGCTTTCTTTTATACAGGCCAATACAAGGCGAGTCTTGGAAACTATCTCAAAGTTCAAGACGACATGGAAGAAAAATTGTTGAATATGGGCCTCCCCAAACCGGATGATCCATATCACCAGGAAGTCTATCAGACGTTAGTCGCCGCTTACAACAACATCGGCGCGGTCTATGAAAAACAGGGAAACACTGCCGAAGCTCTGAAACACTATTGGAAGGCGATCGAAACCGCAAGAAAAATCAACGAGATTTCGGAAATCGCAATGTCGAACAAGGACCTCATGTTCAAAAAAGAAGCCATCGGTCAAGACCCTCTTCTGGAAGACTGGCTCTCTCCCACTTTAGACAGCGTTAAAAAGTTGGCGAGAGAATGAGCTTTATTTTTAAAGCCGTCCTAAAAATCTCAAAAGAAATTACGATCCGATTGTTAAAAGCCTGTCTCCAACTTTGTAAAGTACTAAAACCCTGACATCTAAACAAAAAAAAATTAAGGATTTAGAATATTCAACTTTGATTGAGTATCTAATTTTTCTCGAAGCGATTTTAATAGGAATTGAAATTTTGCGGCTTCTCCCGGAGAAAAAAATTGGTTTGTTGTTTTTTCTCTGGAGGAGAAGCTGAACGCAATTTCCTTTGCATGAATGATTTTATCGGCGACTTCCATCGGAACAAAAGAGGAAATTCGAACGGAATCAGAATAATCGGTTCCCACTTTGCGAAGATTAAACCAGGCTCCGTCAAGTTTTAAGGAAACTCCGACCGGAAAACTGACCTCGAAAGAACTGAGATAATAATCTAGAAAGATAGATTTTTCGGAAGTTGAATTTTTAAAAACACCTCGAAAATTTAAGGATCGAGTGTCTCCACCGAAGCAAAAAAGATGAAACCCAGTACAGAGAGAATCCGAATTGAATAAAACCTGTTCGAGAGCTGGTTCGGGAGTTCGGCGGATAGAATCGCCGGAAGAACAGCCGATTCCAGTAAACAGACTGAAACAAAAAAGAAAAATGAAAAACAAAATCTTCAAAAGCTCCCCCAAAATGTTTCCCCAATTTTTTTAGTATACCTTGGATTTGAAAGAAAATTCCAATGAATTCTCCATAAGAACCGGAGAATCCAAAAAAAGAAGATCAAATTTCGTCTTTGAAGAACTTTTCTTAAACTAGGATTTTTTCCGTAACAAAGCCAAGCAAAAATTCAATTTTCAAGGAATCGCATTCTTGAAATCTTGGTAGGTAAATGATTTCATTTCCAAAAGATAAGATCAATGTTCTCCTTCTCGAAAACGTTCATCAAGATGCGTTTGATATGTTCAAAAAGGACGGTTTTAATGTGCGTCTTCTCCCCGCGGCCTATTCGGCGAAAGAACTCTTGGATGAAATTGAAAATGTCCATGTTCTGGGAATTCGAAGTAAAACCAACGTAACTCCCGCCATTTTAGAAAAAGCCAAAAGACTTTTGACAATCGGTTGTTTTTGCATCGGAACCAACCAAGTAGATCTTTCCGGAGCGGAAAAAAAAGGAATTCCCGTATTCAATGCCCCTTATTCCAACACTCGTTCCGTCGCAGAACTCGTAATTTCCGAAATCATCATGCTCGCCAGAAGAGTTCCGGATCATATCCGAAATACTCATTCCGGAATTTGGAACAAAATATCCAAAAATTGCTTCGAAGTTCGAGGTAAAACGATCGGAATCGTAGGTTATGGTCATATCGGAAGCCAAGTCTCCGTTCTGGCAGAAGCGATGGGAATGAAGGTCATCTACTACGACATTCAAATGGTTCTTCCTCTCGGAAACGCAACTCCGGTCGAAAGTTATCAGGAACTTTTGAAGAACTCTGATTTCATCACATTCCACGTTCCGGAAACTCCTCAAACGATGAATCTCTACGGAAAAAAAGAAATCGAGATCACCAAAAAAGGTGCCTACATGATTAACCTTTCCAGAGGGAAAGTTGTAGATCTGGAGGCGCTTGCACAAGCAATCCAATCCGGCCATATTTCCGGAGCGGGAATCGACGTTTTTCCACAAGAGCCCGAATCGAACAACGATCCGTTTTTAACTCCAATGCAAAATCTGCCTAACGTGATTCTTACCCCGCACATAGGAGGCAGCACCGAAGAAGCACAAAAAAACATCGGTTCCGAAGTCGCGAGTAAACTTTTAAAATTCGTAAACAACGGTTCGACTACTTTTTCCGTAAATTTTCCGAACCTCGAAATCACACCATTGCCGTCTGGTCAGTATAGAATTCTAAACGTTCATAAAAACCAACCCGGCTTTTTAAAGGACATCAACTCCATGGTTTCGGAAATCGGCGCAAACATCAGCTCCCAGCACTTGGGGACCAGCGCGGAAATCGGCTATCTATCGATGGTGATCGACAAATCCGTTGGAGACGAACTTAAGGAAAAAATCGAAAAACATCCGTTTTCGATTAAAACTCGAATTCTTTACTGAACGTTTCGCTATTACCGAAAGTAGTCGCTAAAATATAATAAAAATTTAATATAATAAACCCGAGACCCCGGAAGAAATTTTAAGATTTTGCTTGATCGAATCCCGCGGAGTTTTGCATCGTTGTGCCATGCATTACAATAGAATTCCAAACACAGTCACGGTCTATTTGAACCGGTTGACCGGTCAAAACCTTCGGTTGGCTGAAAATATCCTGAAAGGCTTGCTCCATAGAACCGATTCTCCCGTTGAACCTGGAACGATCTTAGAACTCAAACTAGGAACGATTAGTCTTTCCGGAGCGATTCAAATTCCGGTCAAAGTGATCCGTTGCGACAAAATTTCGGAATCGGAGTATGATCTCTATATGAACTATACGGAAAAAGATTTTAATAAGATCCAAGAGATTGAAGACTTAATTAGAGACCTTTCTTAAGCGATCCATTTATAAAATGTGCGCTCCAGTTGATTCGTTTTTACTTAGATTGACCAATTAGAATATTCGCAATCTCTCTATCTTTTCTGTTGAGGCAAAATTCGCTTCTTACTACTCGGGCGCATGAAAAGAATACTGTAATAAGTTTGTTTCAAAAGTTAGAATGTTCGATCTTCTTCAAAAAAGCTAACAATTCTGGATAATTTTGTGAGGCCCTCTTATTTTTGCAAAAATCGCCTGTTAATTCTTGATACTATTTTCATGCGTCGAGTAGTATAAGTACCAAAATCTCAAATCAGATTTTAATTTTTTCAAAATTGATTCTTTGCCCGTTAACCTTTTCGACAATCTTTGTACGAATTGACAAAGAAGTTCCCATAAGAAATCTAATTCTATATGAACCCATTTTCCTCAATGCCCGAAGCGGATACGAAAGAGTTTGCGGCGTATTTTCAAGAACAAGACCTATTTTCCCATAAAATCGGTTATCAAATTCTCTCCGTTAGCCCAGGAAAAAGCGAATACGAAATCAAGGTCGACGACTCTTTTTTCAATCCGGTTAAGATCGTTCACGGAGGCGCACTTTTTTCCGCAATGGACAGTTCGGCCGGAGCTGCAATGGCAGCTTGGATTCGATCTTCCAATTTAAAATATAAGTTTATGGCAACCGCAACCGCCGAAATCAAATATCGTAAAAGCGTTACAAAAGGAAAAGTGAGGATTAAAAGCGAAATCACGGAACAAAAGCGTTCGATTATAAAATTGACTTCCCAAGCCTTCGACGAAGAAGGGAGCTTGGTCGCAGAATTATTCTCCACCTGGGTAGTTAAATTAACATAAGTTCGGCCTAAGAAAAATTGAGCGAATAAGAAACTAAAGTGTTGCTCTCTAACATAACCAACCCCACAAATACTTGGATCCGAAGATAAATCTGTCGGAATTCCGACAGTGAAACTTACGCCCCCGCAGAGCGACCTATCTCGCGACCCTTCGGGAGCGAGATTTGAGTTTAGGAAAGCTCTGCGCCTGAGTTCCTTCAGGCGCGCCTCTTAGGAAGCGTTGTGCCCGAGTTTCCCTTATTTTTGGGTGGAGGCGGAAAGGTTCGGGAAATTTTTCTCTATCAGAAAATGATAAACTGATATTTTTCAAGTGTTCCGACAAGAATGATGCTTTTTACTTGCAAAAAGTATCCCAAAAGCCTTCTTAATTTGCGAGTAAGGTTATGATAGGAAAGCGTTGTGCCTGATTTTGGGTGATTACTCATCTCTACATAATAGAATGTCCAAAATTCTGCGTCTAAGCGCGGAATTTGTGTCCAAATTAACGGTACTCTATTTTATAGGGATCGGTAAAGTATATCGAATTCACGTTAAAAAGCAATCCTCGCCGAAAAAGAAATCTCCGAGACAAAATCGAAGTTTTAACTTTCGCTCCCTCTTTCAAAAAACTACGCCGCAAAATACAATTGGAACCTATTTTGTAAGAACGATCCAATCCATAAAATAACGACCATCGATCGTATTCTCTTTTATTTTCTGAAAGAGGGAATCAATTTTTAATCTGATATTTTTCGTAAGATTTTTTTTAAACCGATCTAGAATGGATTCTCTCCCATCAAGCTACAAAAAATTCCGCGCGACTGATACTCGCAATCTCCACGGCGCTCGTAAGATTCTTTGAAGGAAAATACACGACTTGTTCGCCCACCATTTTACGATTGCGGTCCAATTCCACACGAGAACCGTCTTTGAGATACAAAACGATATCGATCCCGCGATAATTGATGTATCTTTCCAACTGATTCTTAAACTTTGCACCCTGCTCTTGCATGAAAACATCCTTAAAAATTGTTGAAGAAATGTTCCGGAAATACGGGTGAAAGTACAAGCTTTTTTTTATAAATGAGACACTTTTTATTCGGAAGTCAACGGAATCTTTTCCTGAAGAACCCAAGTTGTCCCGTCGTCTATGGAAACATAACGTTTCAAGGCCGATCCATTGACAAATGAATGTAGCTTCTCCGTCCCTGAATTTGTCCCAAAAACACCCAATGCGGCAGTATAACTCGGAACCGGATCCGTGTCGTATTGCGGAGCTGGAAGCGCCAAACCCTCTTGACTGATCCGAGTCCAAGAAACTCCCACATCCGCGCTTCTATAAAGATAAGTAGACGGAGTTATCTTCGCACTCGGAATCGCTACAAAAGATAAAAATGTAACCGGACCAACGTTGAAGGAACGCACGAATTCGATGACATCCGTTGCGAGAAGAGAGGTTGCAGAGACGACTTGCTGATTCGAGTTCCCGGGAGAGGTAAGAGGTCCTAAGGAAGTAATATCCCCTGGAGTCGTAGTAATTCGAATCGAATCGTTTGTATGTTCTATATAATGCGATTGGATAAGATCCGGTTGGATATCGAAATGATTCGTTCCCGCAAACGTGTCGAAAGGAGCCGACTTATAGTTTGCAACTAAAGCGACCGGATTAATTCCGAATGCCGTAGCCGTCCCATCCGTAACATAAAATAAATAACTAGCTCCGGAAATCGAGTCAACACACCAACCCACCGCATTATTATGCGCGACATAGGTACAATTAGTAGAGATAGGTCCCGGAATTGTAATTCGATTGGTAAAATCGCTGTCTACGTTATAGCAAGTGGTGGCATTCGTTGAAATCGGTTGTTCGCAAAAAACCCCTTTTTCCACAACCCCTACGTTATACGCACCGAAACCGACGATTTTTTCTCCCGAAATTGCGGGAAACACTTTTGCGAAAGTCATTCTGTTTCCGGATTGCGGAAGCGCGAAACCGGCCCAATAATAATATTCGTAAGTGGAAGCGCCCGAAGTATCCGCGCTTTTGACTTCGAAAAGAATAGAATACTTATTATTCGTATTTGCCGGATTGTAACCGTATCCGATCATACTCGCAACCTGATTCCCAACCATCGGAATATTGGTAGGAATCATATCCGTTGAATTTTCATTCGCGACAATTAGGTCGATTCGATTTTTCGGATTATCCGAATAACCAAAGTTTCTCCGGATATAAGAAACATACGTATCCGTGTTCGCTTTACGAAACGCGGAGTGTCGATTCATCATAAAATTCGTATACCCTTCCTTGGAAGAGGAAAGAAACGCCCGAATTAAACTGAAAATTCCGACGGAATCGAAAGGACTTTCCTCGAACTTATAACAATTCAAAAACGCCAGTAACATTAGAATAAAATAATATTTTTTCATATAAAATTTCTAAAAAAACCAGTTATATCGAACTTCCGCTCTCCAATCCGTCATCTTCGAGTTTAGAAAGTTAGTCTCTCTCATGGAATCCAATTGGATTCCTTTGCGAAGAATTGCCCCGCCTGGAGCAACGATTTTTTCCTTTTCCCAATTTACGCCCGTAAAATAAGAATGTGTTAGCTGGATGAAATAAATCAGGACGGTTCCGGTCACAATATTTTCATATTCATCAACCGACTTCTTATACTCGGAGCGTTTCCCATTTAGAATCGCTTCTCTGATCAGAAGATTTTCACTGATTTGCCCGACAAGCGCGGCATCTTTATATTCGGATTTTTTTCTCTCGATTTCTTCGGTGGAAAGTACGGTCAGTACAATTCCTCCCCAAAAAAGCGCCCCGTAAAATATACCGATTTTTTTGTGATTTATTTTATAATGTCCCCAACCGGGAAGAACGGCCGATCTCCAAATTAGATCCCAACGACTTCTCGTCCTAAAATTCCGTATTTCCGATTTAGATAGAATCGTATCTTTTTTGATTTTTTTTTTATCGCCTGTCGATTTAAATTCCCGGGTCTTAGCTTCTTCTTTCTTACGGATTTGCTTGGCTTCCTCTTCGCTTACGTCTTTGTAAATTACCTTGAGAACTCCATTTTTAGATAAGGTCTGAACGCTTCCATTTTCCATACGAATTGTTATGATTTTTTCGTTTTGAACAGTAACTTTACCTTTAATCGAGGTTCCATCTTTTAAAAGAATCGTCTGCGCACTCCAAAGAGAAAACGAAGAGAACATAAAAAGGATTACAATCGATCGGAATGGGAAAATCATTCTATTCTGTAAAAAATCCATCTGAATTTCACAAAAGAATTCTTAGAATTTCCGTTTGAAAACGAGGCTGAATTCTTTCCCAAGGGACGTTAACCGACCGCAATTCCTATTATCAATATTTTTTTATTCAACGATCTAGAAACCATTTCAAAAACATCTCAATTATATTTCGATGGAACTCTAGAACAAACTCTTAAATTGGTCCGCGGATTCGATTTGAGAGCCAAACTAAGGGCCACACCTGAAACGTCGTTTCCACTGCGACAAGATTTCACTTTGAGTTGCCCGACCGAAAACTTTTCGAATTTCGTTTTACAATCCACAAAGGGACATCTACAAATTGCGAATTAATTAGAATAACTTAATATTTCTTTTGGCTACAATAACTCGGTTTTGAACGATCCTAAAATCCTAACTACTTAGAAAGAAAATCGTGTTTGGCGTAGAATTCGTTTAACAATTCTTCCAGTTTTTCGGGTTGGTCGTGGTGCATATTGTGACCCGCGTTTTCCATTTCGACATATTCTAGATGTCTAAAATGGGAAAGGATTTCTTCCCTATTTTCAGGCATGAGATGCGTTTCTTTTCCGTAAATAATAAGTGTCGGAGAAGAAATACACTCCCAGAGATGACGAGTCAGATACGGAGAAAAGATGAAAGGGAATCCTCTTTTGTAAAGAGGATCGTTTTTCCATTGAAATCCGGTATCCGTCTTTTTAGAAAGATAAGTCGCCAAATCTCGAACTTTTTTCGGATCCAATCTAGGATAAACGGGTTTCAAACGAATTGTCAATTCGTCTAAATTCGAAAAACTTTTATTCTTTCTTTCCCTAGTCCCAACTTCGTTGTTCTCGAGCGTATCTAACCAAGCTTTCAGACGTTTCTTTTCAAACTCCGGATTTTGAATCGACATAAAACCTTCCAGACAAACCAGACTTAAAATCTTCTCCGGATAAATTCCCGCAAATCTTGCTCCGATTCCTCCCCCCATCGAATGACCTAAGATATGAAACTTTTCGGGAAGAAATTTGGAAACGAACGTCTTTACATCCACGAGAGTTTGGATGAAGTGATAGTTCCCCTCCCGAAGCCATTCGGAATCCCCATGACCTCTATAATCGAATCGATAAATATCGAAATGTTTGGTTAAAAACGGAAACTGATAGAGAAACGTATCCGATGCATCTTGAAATCCGTGAAATAAAAGTATCGAATGTTTCTTTTCGTTTTTATGAATTTTATAAGAAAGATTATATCCTCCAGATTGAAAAAAACCGCTTTCTATCTCACCCATATCAGCCTCTAAATAATTCCCGCCATTCTTTCGGAAGACTTGGAATACAGAAAGTAGAAACTTTTTCGACAAGAAGTTCGTCTCCTTCGTAAAGGTTTAAGATCCGATCCAAACTTTGAAGTAAATCGAATATCGTCTGCCTTCCCTTTTCGCTCAAATCTCCAGATTTGAAAACCGCTTCCAATTTTTCCTTGGACCTTTCCGCCTGCATCCTAGATCCTCGACCGTTCGGCTTTCCATATATCTTATGAAGAGAAACGGAAAGCTGGATGATTCCTTGAAGAAAGATCTTCCTAATCCCGAAATCCTTTTTCCATTGAAACTCAAGCACCTCGTGCGCCTCGAAGTATTTTCCCTCTCGGAACAATCTTTCTCCGTTTTGATAAGCGAAATCGATTGTCTCTTCCGGATCGGAAGTAGAGGTAATATGTTCTAAAAGAGCTATGATTTCAGGATCAAACTTCAAATCTTTTCCAATCCTGGTATTGAATATCGCTCGCGGGCGCCTCAAAGGAAAGACTCGCATCCTTCACGTATTCCTCCCTTCTCATCCCGAGTAGAACCACACCTTCTCCTAGGGAAGAGTGAAGCAGATGAAGTACTATCGTGGAAAGGTTCCAACCCTGATACTTCGGATAACACTTTAGAATTTCCTCATAGAGTCCGCTTCTATCCAGAACGTTTTTTTCAAACACATACTGTTCTAAAATGGGGAGCGCCTCGTTCAGAGTTTCGATGTATTCGGTTTGCGCTTTTTGTCCGCCTATCTTTTCGATCTGAGAAATCAGTTGTTGTAAAATCGGGATCACGGTTCTTTCCAAAAACTGATTCAGATGATCCTGGTTTTGAAACTGATCTATATACGGTTCGGTTACGGTTCGAAAAGTATATTTGACCGAGCCTTGGGGCAGAATCGAAAGCGATTTTTCTTCTCTTTCGTAGATTGCCTCTAATTTCTTCTTCAAAAGTAGTATAACGTCCCCGCTTTTTTTCTTTGGGTCATAAGAAAGTCTGCGAATGTTTCCGGAACTTGAGATTGCGTTTAACGGACGATTGATCAGAGGTAAAAGTCCGTTCTCATGGATGAGAGAAACTAAATTTTTTCCTTCAAACTTTGGATCCAAAAATCCGTTTTCCAAAAGATTTCCCGGAAATTGGACAACTGCAAAACCGGATTCATCCAATCCGAGTTCATCTTGAATTTCCTTTGCAATCCTTAAGATTCGAGTCAGAGAAGTTGCGGTATATTTTTGCGAATCTTCCGGAAAAGTATTGGATGAGATCCCGTAATATAATATTTTTCCCTCTTTCCGCTTTTGTTCCAAAAATCGAAATGAGTTTTGAATCCTTTCGTAATATTGTTCGGTGGCCTTTTCCTTAGATACGTTATGTTTCTCTCGATCCATCAAAAAGTATTCCGGGTTGTGGAGAAGAAACACGTCTACGGTTTCCAAACCAAGCCGCTGAAGCGATCTCTCCAACTGATCCTCTAAGAAAAAAGGATGAATACAATGATAACATTCTTCCGAATAATAAGTAATTTCCGGAAATTCCCTATTTTGCTTCTCGAGTTCTGTTACGATCTGTAGGTTTCTCCCTTGGATATATCCGGCCTTAGTTACGATAAAAACATTTTCTCGTTTTAATTCTCCCGCTCTAATTTTTTTTCGAAGAACCTTACCGACTAAACTTTCACTTTCTCCGTTTCCATAATTGGAGGAAGTATCGATTACGTTAAATCCTTCCGAAAAGGAAAGTTCCATCGCCTTTTCGTGTTCGGGAGATTCGAGCCCTACTCTGTAACACCCGAATGCGATCCTTGACAACGTTCTCCCTCGAAAGGAAAAATAGGGGTTTAAAGTTTTCTTTTTATCCGATTTTTTTTTGGAAAGAGAATACTCTTTTGTCGCCTGTGGCTCGGAACTACCTTCGAGTCTGTTTTTTTGATAAAGTTCTTGGAACGGATCAGATGGGTTCATTGTTTTGTCCTTTCATTTCTCGAAAAGTTTCGTTACGCGACGCACCAAATTTCCCGGTGTACTGATTTTTGATCAGTGGATCTCTAATTGAGAAAGAATCTTAATAACTTTCGATTTTAGTATCAATTTTTTCCCTTCGAAATAAAAATGCTTTTCGTCTTAGCTCGTTTTTTTACTCTCATTTTAGAAAGTACGGGTTTCTTTTTAAGCCCATCTTTTTTGTTCATTCAAATTTTTCGATGAATTCTTTCCACCAATCAAATAGGAGAAAATGGTATGGATTTTAAAGCTGGATATCTCCGGTCTTCCATCGGGAGAAAAACTCTCGTGGCGGCGACCGGACTTGTTTATTTCGGCTTTGTGGTTGTTCATATGTTGGGAAATCTTCAGATTTTCCTTGGACAGGAAAAAATCAACGCATATGGTCAATCACTGAGAGATATTGCCCCTCTTCTCTGGGTAGCCAGAATTATTCTGATCGTTAGCTTTATCATACACGTTTATTACGCGATAAAACTTTCTATCGAAAACAAACAGGCCCGCCCGGTTCCCTATGCTAAAAAGAACACGGTGCAGGCGACCCTCCCTTCGAGAACCATGGCTCTAACGGGACTTTTAATTTTTTCCTTTATCGTATATCATTTGCTCCATTTCACGTTAGGAGTCACCAATCCGGACCATTTTGCGATGACGGATGCGAAAGGGAGACACGACATTTATACGATGGTAATTTTAGGTTTTCAAAATCCGATCGTCGCCGGTTCCTACATCTTTGCGATGTTATTGCTCGCTTCCCACATCAGTCACGGAGTCGCCAGCGTATTTCAGACGTTAGGCGCAACCACTCCTTCCTTAAGCGGTAAAATTAAGGCCGGAGCGATTTTTTTTGCTTTGATCATCTTTATTGGAAACACTTCTATCCCGCTTTCGATTTTGCTGGGATACGTTCACCCGTAATTCTTTGGAGAAACTTTTATGAGTTTAGATTCTAAAATTCCAAATGGCCCGATTGAGAAAAAATGGTCCAATCATAAGGCTAATATCAAGTTAGTCAACCCGGCCAACAAAAGAAAATTCAATATCATCGTAGTCGGTTCCGGTCTGGCAGGAGCTTCCGCATCGGCAACCCTCGCAGAACTCGGCTACAACGTTAAAACATTCTGCTTTCAAGACAGCCCTCGTAGAGCGCATAGCATCGCGGCTCAGGGAGGGATCAACGCCGCCAAAAATTATCAAAACGACGGAGATTCCGTCTATCGGTTGTTCTACGACACGGTGAAAGGCGGCGACTTTCGCGCAAGAGAAGCGAATGTTCACCGCTTGGCGGAAGTTTCCGTTAACATCATTGATCAGTGTGTCGCACAAGGAGTTCCTTTCGCGAGAGAATACGGAGGACATCTTTCCAACCGTTCTTTCGGTGGGGCTCAAGTTTCCAGAACCTTCTACGCAAAAGGTCAAACCGGACAACAGCTTCTCTTAGGCGCTTACTCAGCTCTTTCTCGTCAAATTGGGTTAGGTGCAGTAAAGATGTATCCTAGAACCGAGATGGTAGAGCTGATCGTGATCGACGGTCATGCAAAAGGAATCATAGTACGCGATCTTGTCACCGGAAAACTTTCCACTCACATGGCCGACGCGGTCGTACTGGGAACTGGAGGTTACGGGAACGTATTCTTTCTTTCCACAAACGCGAAAGGTTGTAACGTCACCGCGACTTGGAAAGCTCACAAAAAAGGGGCATTCTTTGCTAACCCGTGTTATACGCAAATTCACCCGACTTGTATCCCGGTTTCCGGAGATCATCAATCCAAACTGACTCTCATGTCCGAGTCTCTCAGAAACGACGGTAGGATTTGGGTTCCGAAAAACAAAGGGGATAAACGAAATCCGGCGGACATTCCTGAATCGGAAAGAGACTATTATCTCGAAAGAAAATATCCAAGTTACGGAAACCTTTCTCCACGTGATATCGCGTCTCGCGCGGCAAAAGAAGCCTGCGATGCGGGACTCGGTGTGGGAGAATCCGGTCAAGGAGTATATCTGGATTTCGCGGACTCGATCAAACGTCTCGGCGAAGACAAAATCCGAGATCGTTATGAAAACCTATTTCAAATGTATGAGCAAATCACCGGTGAAAATCCTTACAAACAACCGATGAGAATTTATCCCGCGGTTCATTACACAATGGGAGGTCTTTGGGTGGATTACAATTTAATGAGCAACCTTCCCGGCTTGTTCGTGATCGGTGAAGCGAATTTCTCGGATCACGGTGCGAATCGCCTTGGAGCCTCAGCTTTGATGCAAGGACTTGCGGACGGATATTTTATTCTTCCTTATACGATCGGAAACTATCTCGCGGGGGTGGGATTTAATTCTCATCCGAAAGAAGATCATCCGGAAGCAAAAAAGTCTTTGTCCGACGCGGAAGAAACTACTAAAAAACTTCTTTCCATCAACGGAAAAAGAACCGTGGATTCTTTTCACAGACAACTCGGAAAACTGATGTGGGACAAATGCGGAATGGCACGTAACGATAAAGGTTTAAAAGAAGCGTTATCCGAAATACCTAAAATCAGAGAAGAATTCTGGCAGAACGTGAACGTCCCAGGAAGCGGAGCGGAACTCAATCAGTCGCTTGAAAAAGCAGGAAGAGTCGCGGACTTTCTGGAATTCGCCGAACTTCTTTGCTTAGATGCGCTGACTCGGGAAGAATCCTGCGGAGGTCATTTCCGAGAAGAGCACCAAGAAGAAGGAGAGGCGAAACGAAACGACGATAAGTTCTGTCATGCCACAGCTTGGGAATTCAACGGAATCGGTAAAAAACCGACCGAACACAGGGAAAAACTGGAATTCGAAAACGTTCACCTCGCCACAAGGAGTTATAAATAATGGATCTGAAGCTCAAAGTCTGGAGACAAAAAAGCGGAGAAGCCAAGGGAAAAATCGTAGACTACGACGCGAAAGATATTTCCCCAAATATGTCGTTCTTAGAAATGCTTGATGTGGTCAACGAGGAACTGATCACTAAGGGAGAAGATCCGATCGCTTTCGAACATGATTGCCGCGAGGGTATCTGTGGTTCCTGCAATCTGATGATCAACGGGCAAGCGCACGGGCCTCACCAAGGAGTCACTTCTTGCCAATTGCACATGCGTTCCTTTAAAGACGGAGATACGATCTACATCGAACCGTGGAGAGCCAAGGCATTTCCCGTCATCAAAGATCTTGTAGTAGATAGAAGTGCGTTTGATAGAATCATTCAAGCGGGAGGTTTTATCAGCGTGAACACCGGAGGCGCTCCGGACGCAAACGCATTACCGATTCCTAAAGTAGATGCGGACGTTTCCATGGATGCGGCCACTTGTATCGGGTGCGGCGCTTGTGTAGCTTCTTGTAAAAACGCGAGCGCGATGTTATTCGTTTCCGCAAAGATCACTCATCTCGGCCTTTTACCGCAAGGTAAAGTGGAACAAAAAGAACGCGTGAAAAAGATGATCAACGCGATGGACAAAGAAGGTTTTGGAAACTGCACAAACCAATACGAGTGCGAGGCGGTTTGCCCTAAATCGATCAAGAGAGATTTTATCCGTACATTAAACAGGGATTATATTCTTTCTTAAACGATTGCGACGGACGGAGACAACGGTTTTTAAAACTGACAATCTCGTTGAAGAGCAATGGTCTTTCGATCCTTTGAAAATGAATCGAAGCCGGTTTTTCCAAGATTTCTGTTTTTGTTCGGAAACGATTTTCCTAAAGTCCGCGCGGTTTCGTGTAGAAACGAAGAAGACCGTTTTTTAAACATAAATTGCATCAAAGCCGCCTTTAAAAGGACGGCTTTTTTTACTTCTAACGCAAATTCCGCGATTGAAAATTATAGATGATTTTCACTCAAAGAATCGCGATTGATATTTCTTAAATGCTAAAAAAATCCGATTCGAAAGATTTTTCATTCTTTCCATCGTTTAAGAATTCTAAAAAACGTGAGTTCGGCGTAAGAAAGTTTGGGCGAATAAGAAACTAAAGTGCAACGACTCCCTGAACTCAGCGCAGAGCTTTCCTAAGGGTCGCTCTACGGGTCGAAACATATAATCGCTTTCGCATTTTGTTATACCGAACTCACGTTAGTTATGGTTTTAGAATTAATGACTACGAATCTTTAATTCAAATTTTTCGCTCCAACTCCGAAGAAATCAAAGAACAAATTTTAAAAATTTTTCCAAGATTTCAACTTCTTAAAATTGTTTCCAATCTACCACATTCTGAAAAAAAGACAACTGAACGGAATCTTTTTCAAAATGAAAGTAGCACATGATTCAAAAGAATGGGGAATAGACTTAACAGAATGCATTCTTAGAATAAAAAACGAAAAAGCAAAGCCATATTTAAAACTACTTTCAGATTTTATACTGGAACGAGAAAAATTTAAAAATTCTCAGTCCATACATGCAATATTCAAACACATCAACCAAAATATTGTTTACGAGTCATTTTGAGAATTTGATTATATACATAGTGAAATAATAAAATTTTTCGACTATTACATTCTAAAATAGATAAGGCCCTAATTTTCACACTACATAGTCGAACGATTAGGACAAGATGATACATATACAAAAACTCGGGACATATACCTTTGTAATGGAGTTTATGGGTGGGACTTATTGTTCTCAAGTAAAAGCAAAAGACTTGAAAACAGCTTTAAATTCATGGACTCAAATTTTGACCAGGGACAGACTTGAAATTAAACATCTAACATTGAACAAACTAAAGAAGATCAAGGAAGAGATTCAAGATGGAGAAAGGCCAACAAAACTTAAGGGACTCAAGAATATTTGGTTCACCTCATTTCTGACAAAAGAGAAGGTTATACACGTTAACATTATAAAGACGGCCAGTCGCTAACAAAATGCTCCAATTCCTTCGGAATTTCTGCTACAACCCAACTTTCGCATTTATTGTATCGAACTCACGTTATCCTTACGATGTCTTTTCAATCTCCCCAAAATCTTTAGAATTTTTCGAAACAAAATCAAAGAGCAACTCTGTCAGGTTATCGGGATACTCATAAAATTTGCTATCAATAGACTCTAAATTTTCCAACACTCCATCAGGGAATTCAGAAGCTTCATCTGAGATTTTTTGAGGATCTGAGGGAAGGCCTTTCGGAAAGGCAATTTTAATTGCATCGCTGCAGATTTGAGCCATTTTTTCAGCACCTATAGTTTTCAGAGCTTCGATCGAAAAACGAACGGTCTCAGCGCTACCATTTGAAAAATACTGAATAAACCCGCCATTATTTACTTCAGATTCTAATGACCAAATCGTTGAAAATACTTTTTGTTCCTTTGACTGTTTTAGAAAATCCTTTTTACCGAAGTCGCTTTTTTAGACTCCGAAAGCGAAATTAGCATCTCATTTTTGTTCATTTTTCCCCCAGGAATATTAGAGACATCTGATTTATGATTCCTCACCGTCCAAGACAGGTTCTTGGTCCAGCAATTTCACATAACGGAGTGAGGCTTAGCAGTGCTTTATAACTACCCTATCTTTTAAGTTCTTCTTCTACTTTATCTGAAAGTAAAAATTTTATTACTCATCCCTATAAAATAGAATACCGTTCATTTGAACACAAATCCCACGTTTAAGTTTAGGCGCAGAATTTTGAAGACTCTATTATGCAGAGATGAACAAAGATTGATACGGAATATCTTTCTTGTTCGCCATAACTTTCAATCTATCAATTAATGCTTCAGGTAATCTTAGAGAGATCATTTTTGTTGTATACTTTAAATTTGGGAAAGATATTTTTTTAGCCTTTGAATAATCGGTGTAACCCGCGGATCATTCTTGGACCAAAAATCAATTTCAGAGCGTTCTGATTTTAAATGAGGTATTTTTTTACGAGTTTTCATAGATTTTTCTTTCCCGAGGAGTCATTTCACGAACTGAAATTGGTTTTATCCTTTCGAATTGTTATTACAGCGAATAACTTTCTTCCTTCATTCGTAATTCCTAAAACAATATATCGATTTTCTTTCCCCGAATAGTAATATCCGACACTACAAGTAAAGGGGCGTTAAAAAGGATTTCCTCTATTTCTCCAGGCTTTACTTTATGCTTTTTCCAATTCTTTTTATTGCCTAAGTCCCAAACGAAACCTGCGATTTGGCTTAAGAGCGTGTCCCAAAACCTGGTTGTACCGATAGTTTAAAGAAATAAAACTGACTACTGGTCCCTATAAAAATAAGTACCTAAACGCCAGCTTGTCTCCAATAACTATCGAAACTGAAGGTATCTGATTTCAATATTCTTAAAGTAGATCTTGTTCTTTGAATCAATTGGCTAAGATTCTCCGGACAAAAATTAGCCATATAGTTTTTCTTCCAACGACACCAGATATATTCTTGCGGATTTAATTCCGGAGCATAAGGAGGCAAAAATTCCACTCGAAGTCTTTTCTCATTCTCTTTTAAAAATTCATTCATTGCTTTGCTTTTATGGGCAGATAGATTATCCCAGACTATTAAAATCTTTTTGCGATTTTCCTTTAGAAGTATATTTAAAAAATAAATAAGATCCTGGCTTTTAACAGAGCCTGTTATGATCTGAAAGTGAAAATCTTTTTTAGAAATAGCACCGATTACTGATAACTTTTTCCAAGACATCTTGTGACGAAGGATCGGTGTCTTTCCGATTAAGCTCCAAGTTTTTACCGTATATGGATTCTGGCTGATTCCGCTTTCATCTAAAAATATGACCTTAAACCCTTCATTCTCTGCTTTTTTTATACCGGGCCAAGTTTTCGTTTTCCAAGTTTCAATTGCTTTTTCATCTCTTTCCAACGCTCTTTTTTTAGGTTTTTGATACGAAAACCCTAATTGATGCAAGAAAGTTCCCACATAATCTTGATGATATGTTACTCCGAATTTTTTTCGTATGATTTCCAATACACGATACGTTGACCAGAGTTCATTCGGGTAACCGTTACTGATCAGACCTTTCAAGATGATTCCTTTTAATTCTTTCTTCTCTGAAATTTTCAACTTGGTCGGTCGACCTCGTTGACCATTCCATTTTACTCCTTCGATTCCTTCCGATTCATATGTATCTCGCCAACGCATTACCGATTGCTTACGTACGCCAAGCTCTTTAGCTATCCTATAACAACTATACCCACGTTCAAAGAGTCGAATGCCTTTCAATCTACGCTTTTCTAATTGTTTTAAATCTTTTTTATTTGTTATCTTCATGGGTTACAATTTTAGGCCACCTCTTTATTTGGGTACTATTTTTTACAGGGGTGGGTAGGTAGCCTTTATAATACAAGAAAACTTTATAGTTCTTTCCTGATTTCTAACTCCAATAGCATAAAATTTAACTGTGAAACCAAAATCTTAGATCAAGCTCATTTTAACTGAGTCAATGACTATAAACTGATTTTTTTAAATTTTGATGCAAACGTTTTAAACAAAACACATATGTTCTTTTAAGATCTCGATTTAAAAGAATCCAAAAAATTCCAAAGACCGCCTTGATGCAAATAAAGAGTACGTCCATTCCATTGCCCGCTTCGGATCAAAGCTTCGATCTCATACAACGTTTTTCCGGAATAAATCGGCTCAATCGGAATTTTATACTTTTCGTAAAACGATTTACAATATTCTAAAATTTCTATATTCCTTGACCCAAACCCTACTCTAATTTTCGAATCGATAATTTGATTTTCATCAATCTCTATCGTTTTTAGATCCAGAAACGTTTTCTTTTCGTTCAACCAAACAAGCATCTTTTTTTTTGAAAGCCCGATACAAACGCCTATCACAGGAATTCGATTTTGAAAAAAACGATTCGCAGACAACCAAGTTGTTCCCGAACCTAGATCGATCACAAGCCGATCGTATCGTTCAATCGGAATTTGCCCCCAGAGAGAATCCAACCCATCCAGCGCACCCCGACAAAAACCGTATTCCGGAATCAAAACTCCGTTCTCATCCGTATTTTTTATTATCTCGAATTCCTCAGCAATTTCAGACTCAATTTCAAAAACTTTTTTCTTCCATTCCGATCTGGAATTGTACTTTTTTAAGCAATGTGAATTCCTTCTTACAAAAATAGAATTAGCGCTGGTCTTATTCTGATCTCTCGCGTAACAGATCGTGTGGACCTTATATCCGAAATTATAAAACAAAAAGGAAAATGCAGCTAACGCGTTGCTGTGCAATTCTCCTTGTAAAACCACGTTCCGAATATTCTTTTTTTCTAATGCGAAATGAATTCCCAGAAATTTTCGAAACTTGGTTCCCATTCCGAAAGCGAGTCGATCGTCCTTTAGGACGGAAAGCTCACTCTCTTGAATTTTAAAAACGGTTTGAACGTAAATAGGAGAAAGACACGATCGAAAATAAACTCGGAGAGAATGCAAAAAATTGATTCTTAGGAAGAAATTTGAAAAAGAATTTAGATTTGTTTCGGTGACGAGGAAGCCGTGTTCAAAAATCGCAATGCGAAACTATCGACTAAAACATCCATTCTTTTCCTAAGATAGAAAACATTCTTATCCACTCTTTGAATATCGGATTTAAATTCAGAACGCAATTCATGGATATCGGATTTAAGTTCAGAACGCAATTCATGAATCTCAGAATGCAATTGAACCATTTCCATTCTTAGACTTTGATTTTCTGTTTTTGCCTCGGAACGAACTTCTTGAATTTCAGATTTTAGCTCCGACTTGAGTTCTTTAAACTCTGATTTGATATCTTTCCAAAAGATACGGAGGAAGCCGAAAAGGGAACCAAAACCTACGACTACCGACAACAGAAGAGCGTAAACAGGAAGAAAAGAAAAGTCCATAAAAAGAAATGAAACCAAAAATCAAAAGCGAATCAAGCTTTTTCTTGAAAAAGAAATTAGAAAAATCTTAATTGCTCGTTTTCAAAACGGCCAAGAAGGCTTCTTGAGGAATTTCCACGTTTCCAATCTGCTTCATCCGCTTTTTTCCTTCTTTTTGTTTTTCTAAAAGTTTTTTCTTACGAGTAATATCCCCACCATAGCACTTTGCGGTAACGTTTTTACGAAGCGCAGAGATACTTTCTCTTGCGAGAATTTTTCCTCCGACGGCAGCCTGAATCGGAATCATAAACTGATGTCTTGGAATCAAATCCTTCAACTTTTCGATAATTTCCCGTCCCCTCTGCTCCGCTTTTGTCCTATGAACGATCATAGAAAGAGCGTCCACGGGCTCTCCGTTTACGAGAATATCCATTTTCACGAGTTGAGAAACCTTATAACCGGAAGGTTCGTAATCCAAAGAAGCGTAACCTCTCGTAAAAGACTTGAGTTTATCATAAAATTCGAAAATAAGTTCGGCAAGAGGAAGTTCGTAAGTCAACTGAACCTTATCCTGAGTAAGATAAACCGTATCCAACCCAATCCCGCGTTTGTCCATCGCAAGGGCCATGATATTGCCAACGTATTCGTTCGGGGTAATCACGGTCGCTTTGACGTATGGTTCTTCCGTGGATTCGATTGAAGTAGGCTCCGGAAAACGGGACGGGTTATCGATTTCTTCTACTTCACCGCTCTTCTTTCGAATAATGTACTTCACAGAAGGAGCTGTCGTGATCAGATCAAGATTGAATTCTCTTTCCAATCTTTCCTGAACAATTTCCATGTGAAGAAGCCCGAGATATCCCACGCGGAATCCGAATCCGAGCGCGATCGAACTCTCCTTTTCAAATATGAGAGCGGCGTCGTTGAGTTTGAGTTTTTCGATCGCGTCCACAAGTTCGTCGAACTGCTCTCCGTTAATCGGGTAAAGCCCGGAGAAAACCATCGGTTTTGCTTCTTTGTAACCGGGAATCGATTCTTTCGTAGGATTGGAAAATAAAGTGATCGTATCTCCCGTCTTTGCGTCGGAAACTTTTTTGATTCCGGCGATGAGATACCCAACTTCTCCGGCTCCGAGACCATCGGTCGGAGTCAGTGTGATTCGGTTGATTCCGACTTCGTTTACGGTAAAATCCTTTCCCGTACTCATAATGAGAAAACGATCTCCCTTTTTGATACTTCCGTCAAAAACCCGGATCTTGATCACAACTCCCATATAAGGATCGAAATAAGAATCATAGATCAATGCTTTGAGAGGTCCTTTCGGATCCCCTTTCGGAGCGGGAATTTGTTTGGTAATTTGTTCGAGAACCTCTTTTACATTGAGACCGGTCTTTGCCGAAATCGCGACCGCCTTCTCGGAGTCCAATCCCAAACTTTCTTCGATCTGAACCTTTGTCTTTTCCACATCCGCCGCGGGAAGATCGATCTTATTCATGACGGGAAGAATTTCCAAATCTTGTTCCATCGCAAGATAAAGATTTGCAAGAGTTTGTGCTTCCACTCCTTGACTCGCATCCACAATCAAAAGAACTCCCTCACAAGCTTTGAGGGAACGGGAAACCTCATAGGTAAAATCCACGTGCCCCGGAGTGTCGAGCAAATTCATCGTGTATGTATGGCCATCGGCGGCGAGATAATCAAAGGTTGCGTTGTTGGCCTTGATCGTAATCCCTCTTTCTCTTTCGATATCCATCGAATCTAAAATTTGATCCTTTTTGGTTCGGTCATTCGTAACTTGACCGATTTCCAAAAGTCTGTCAGCCAAGGTGGACTTGCCGTGATCGATATGGGCTATGATGGAAAAATTACGGATGAATTGCTGTTTATCGCTCATGAGGGTACAATCCGATGATTTTCGGTATGGCCCTTCTCTGAAAAGCAAAATACTTGGAGAGTTTTTAGAGAAAGAATTAGATTTTCACCTTTTTTTGGAGAATTCGTTGTAATTTAGAAGTTTTACGGGACTCACACACCAAAAGTTTATTGGGAAACTCTTAGATCGATTTTCCCCAAAAACCGTCTTTTCACGAAAGAGATCGAAATCTCAGAAATAGATCGTTCGAACCTTAAAAATTTAGATCCTTAAAAACAATTCCGTCACATTCAGGAAAATTGCAGAAGGTTCCACTCCTAAAATCAACCAGGCAGTAAAACCCAAAACTATAGCGGAAACGGAGGGAATCAAAAGGTTATCGTCTACGAGACCGTTCCAATACGTCCCGCAGTAAAGTTCCGTAACCGCGGAAATCAAAATGGCAGGAATTAAGAAAATTAGACTATTATAAAATACAAAATCTTCCGTTCTCAAAAAATTCCGTTTATCGGACGTCTCGGAAAGATACATAAAAACAAAACCTACAATTGAACAAACAACGACGAACGCGACGATTCCTTCCACGGATTTTCCGTTGGAAAATCTGTGCTTTCCGTAGAATGTTCCGATCCAAGCGGCGGTCGGATCCCCGATTACGAGGAAAAGCATGGCAAGAATGGAAATCTCCGGAGGAAACAGAAGTACAACAAACGCACAGGAAAGAAAATAAGGGAGAGTGCCGTTCAATCTCGTCTTTTCTTCCTCCTTCATCAAAGCGCCTAGGATCGACAAAAAGAATCTTTGAAAGCCCGGAAATCGAAAACGAAAATATTCAAGCAGTACGATCGTTCCAAGACAAAACACCAAAGAAACGAAGACTACTGCTCGCGTGGCATTCAAA
>NZ_CP040840.1:2195000-2270000 GCF_006874765.1 Leptospira weilii | reverse complement strand
AAATGAACCCTTCTTTTTGCGGGAAGTAAAAAATCGCTTTTTATACGTGATTCTTGCAAAAATTCAATCCTTACTGATGAATCCCTATAAAATAGAATACCGTTAATTTGAGCACAAATTCGTGTTTAGACACAAAATTTTGAACACTCTATTATATAGGAGATGGATAAGATCTTTCTCTTTGGATTTGATAGAAATTTCCCTTAATAACAAAATAGAAAATTTCGAAAACAAATTTTAAAAAAATTTTCAAACTCTAACGAGCCAATCCCAACTTGTTTAAAGATTTCTCAATCGGAGCCAACTGAGTTTTAGAATAGGCTTTGCGTGCCACATCCATCAGCTCATGAAGATGAACCGTATGATCAATATCAATCGAATGAATATATTTGTTAAGAAGTTCAAGATATGCTTTCTCTCCAGTGGCGACTAACGCCTGCATTGCATAACCTCCCGCTTCCAGCTCATCGTGCACGTAAATCGGTTCTCCTTCTTTCTCGTTTGCATTCAAAATCTGTGATACATAACGAACAACAAGAGGGCGTAATTTCGGATCGTCCGCACATTTTGAAAAGAAATCCAGTTCATCGATTTCTTCTCCCCGGAATTCCCAATCTAGATCATGATCCGGATCGTCATAGTCCGGATGAGAGAATACATTTGCTTTTAAGTTTTTTGTAATTTGTAACATCTCCTCCAATATCTCTTTACGATCTTTTCCTTGCAGCCGAACCACGTTGCCTTCGATTTCCAAATCCATTGCGGCTTTGGGTACGCTCTTGCCCGCTCCCGCTTTTTTAAGTTCCGCAAGGATCGATTTACGCTCCGACCCGTATTGAGTCACACTGTCAAGAGGAGTCATACCTTCCTCAAAACCGCCTCCATCTTCCGTAATTTGCGCATTTACATCAGCTCCAAGAGAAAGTAAGGTTTTTACCAGTTCTAAATCCCCTTTCTTACAAGCGTAATGCAGAGCGGTTTTACCCGCTTTACTCACATACAAAGGATTCATTCCCTGTTCCAATAACCAGCGAGCGATTTGATTCGTTTTCTGATTTTGATTTATAGGGGCATAATCGATCGTTTTCATCAAAAGAGTTTCCCCATATTCATCCGGTTTTTCATTAGAAACTTCGAGACCAAGTTCTACAAGTTTGTTTAATATTTGGATCCCATCGTCCTGTTGAAAAGGAGACGTCGCCAAAGCCATCTTATTAAGTAGTGTGGCTCCATTCTGATCGATACCGTCTATCAGGGCCCCACGTTCGATCAAAATGGAAAACGATTCCCATCGATCTGCAAGCCAAAGGGGAGTCCGATTTTCATTGTCCAACGCGTGAATATCCGCTCCCGCTTCCAAGAGAAGTTCCACAGACCTTTTGTCATACTGCCAAACTGCCTGATGAAGAGCAGTGCGTCCGCCTTTGGTCCTATCGTTGACATTCGCTCCTTTTTTAAGAAGATACTCTACCATTTCCGGTTGTTTCACATAAGCGGCAAGAGCGAGTGCATTAATTCCGTCTTTTTCGACAGCGGAGGGATCGCAACCTTCGTCTAAAAGTTTTTTTACGGTTTCTACGTTTTTTGCACGGATTGCTTCAAATAGTTCGGATGGATCCATGATTTTATGAAATTCTCCAATTCGATATGAATTTACTTGAGTACGTGGGAAATTAATCTATATTATGATATATTTATGCATTCAGATTAACATGGGTGAAACTTACTTCGCATGCCTTAAATGGGCATAAGCCATGCAGCTCCTGTTATGCTACCTAGGCCAGAAAATTGAAAGGTATGGCCACCGAAACCGTATTCGACAGATCCAATAAATGCACTATTACTAAAAAAAATTTGCCGCGCATTTGGATTTTGATCTGATTCTTTTTCGCCTGTCGTCGGCAGAATAAATTTTTTGTCACATTCATAATATTCGCCAGTCTCAAAAGGGACAGGGAAAGCGTGAACAACCTTGCCTCTGAGTTCCCCTGTTTTCCAATCCAGACTTGAATCAGGCATTTCGAAGACCAGTCCCATATTTTTCTTTCCAACAAATTCCTTTGGAACTATACATTTTGTCAGGATAGGTTGTGGAATACTTGAAAGGAATTGTCTGGCATTCAATGTCTCTTCGAAAGGCTTATTATGTTCTTCAAATGCAATTAATAAATTTGTGCGGGCTTTGAAGCCAACGAATTTGTAGATTTCTTGAGAAGGGTCGTCGCGCAATAAAAAATCCAGCTCCGCATTTGTAAGTAACCGTCCGCCAGATGGGACTCTTGCAACGGCTGTTTTTAGATCAAAATCGTAGAGTTCATAAAAGATCTCGCCAAATTTACTTTTGAAAGAGTATATATATTCTTTGCTCATTTAATTTACCTGCAAACAGTATAAGCGATCTTAAAAAAGGAATGCCAGATACAGTGCTGTCCTATCGTTGATACCCTTGGCTCGAATTGCTTCAAATAGTTCGGAAATCACCGTTATATTGTGTTTTACGAATCATGCCCTTTATTCTTTTTATTTTGCACCTCCGTTTCCTCAATCACTCGGGGGAAGTCGGATTAAAAATTATCAAAAACTTTCCAATCCGATTCTTTTATCTCTCTTTGGGAACTTTTAAAACTTTAGAAATTCGAATCCAATAAAAAAGCCCTACTCTTTCGAGTTGGGCTATGAGCAAAATCGATCTTGCTTTTCTATATTTCAAAATCGAATCTAAATTTCTAGAAGCTATCTCAACAATACTTTATCTTAAAACGCGAATTCCAATCCTTCTGAGAACTTTTTGAGATAGTTTCCAATCCCTTTTTTAGGACGATTCGGCCTCTCCCTTTTTGAATCCGAAAGAATACCAATTGATCTTTCGAGTTAGATGCATCAGAAGCGCTAAAAATACAAACACCGCGACGGAACCTAATAATAAGGCGTAGTCTTCCGAAGATAAGACTACATATAAAAAAGAATACAACCCCAGATAATATACGCCTGCAATCAATCCTCTCTTTTTACTCTGTAAAACGGAAGTCGCATAATAAAAGATAAGACTTGAAACCGCAAGAGACGCGACCGTATAAGAAATCACAAAACCCAAATGTTCCGATAGAGACAAATTTAAAACGTAAAACACAATCATTGCAAACCCGATCATTAAATACTGGAGCGGATGAAGGATCTTTCCTCCAAGAATTTCCAATAAAAAGAAAAGGGCAAAACTGGCGGCAATAAACAAAATCGAATATTTGATGGACCTTTCCAACTTCAAGTAATGATCCACCGGAACGATCAAACGAACTCCACACCCGGATGATTCCATTATGTCCAGAGTTCCGCCTTCGTCCGAAGAAATCACTTGCGGATAATTCCTGGAAAAATAAGAAGACTCCCAAGTCGCTTGAAATCCGTTTTCCGAAATATTTCTTTCCTTTGGTAAAAAGTTCCCCTCAAAGGAAGGATCCTTCCAATTCGAAGAAATTCGGATCTTACTTTCTTTACCTACGGGAACCAAATGCATAGAGTCGGAACCTTGGATTGGAATTTTGATTTGAAACGTTAGCGGGGATTTCAATTCTAAAAGATTCGTTTTTAAATGTACACCGGATTGAAAATTTCTTAAAGATGCGCCGGGTTGAAACGTTTTTTCCTTCTCGGCTAAGATCAATTCAATATCGCTTCCGATTCCTTTTGAATCACTGATGGCGACAACCACCTTTGCATCTCCCCAAAAAATATTCTCCGTATTCCACGGAAAATCAGAAACGGTCGGTCTCCTAAAAATTCCCTGAAACATTAAATTTCCATTATATAATACCGCCTCGTAAATTCCTCTCTTTCTTTTTTCCGCGTTTAAGCGCGCCTCCAAGTCCAATTTTTCCGGAAGAAAATACATTTCTTCGTATACTGTTACTTTAACTATAACTTTCTTGCCGTCTTTATTTTCTTCTTCTCTTTCTTCGAGTTTTTGATAGGGAATCACTAAAAAAGGTCCGGATACTTTTTGTTTGCCTCCCCATTTGGAACCTATTTCCTCCACTGCCTCCCCGGCTCTTGATTGCCTTTCAAAAATCAACGAACTAACCAAATTAATCGGAATTAAAAACACGGCCAGCATTGCCGCCAAAATCAGAATTCTAAGACCTATCGACGATTGAATATTAAACATACTCTACTTACTCCTTGTTGAAAAATATGCGATCATATTATAAATTTCTAAAAAATATTTTAGGATTTTCGTTTTTGAAACGATTTCCGAAAGAATATCTTCCCTGCTTTTTCATTTCAAAACCGTTAGGTGCATCCGTCTTCTTCGTAAGAAACCTTTTTTCTGAGACCATCTAAAAACTCTCTGGTTTCTTTTTTCGTCTTCGAGTTGACTTTGATGATACGTCTTTTGATACCTCGCGATAAGTCTCCCGTATAATTCGTATAATAGAAATTTGTCGCTTCTATCGAGATGAACAACCCGGACAAGGCGATTGTTAGAATCAGAATTTTAAGATTTACGGACGATCGAATTGGAAACATCTATTTCTCCTCGTTCGAAAGTATGCACCGATCGTATGAGAAACTTATGTGCGAATTGTGAGGACTGTGTGAGGATTTTAAAATTTATACTTACCGATCTTTATGATAAAACGGCTTGAATTTTAAGAGAAATCCGATATTTGGACAAAGAATTTGCCGCAAAATCATAGTTAACGTGAATGAGGTATAATGCGAAAGGGATCGATGCGGGGTTAATAAATTGAAACTAAAGACAAAATATCATATTACGTTTCTTTTATACAATTTATTGACCAGAGCTGAGAGCCCGGTCCGACTTGCCATAGGCAAGCCGGATTCGCCCAGTTCTCAACCGTCGAACTTACGTTAGTTAAAATTTGTTTTCCTATTGAAAAATTGTTTTGAAACAAATCCTAGCAACTACACCCGTTGAAGTTCCGTTTTTTACTTCCAAGTCCGCGTCGTGTAGTTTCGCAATTTCTTTTACAAAGGCTAATCCTAATCCGGAACTTTTACGGCCTGTATCCGGACGAGGCAAAGAATAGAATTTTTCAAAAATTTTTTCCAAAGCATACGATGGAATTCCGGGACCGGAATCTTCCACTTCCAAAAAAGGAAGCCCCGCCTCTTTTCCACATCGAATCGTAATTTCAGATCCTGAATTTGAAAAATCCAACGCGTTCTGAACCAAATTCCGAAGAGCCATTCCTAAAAAGAATCCGTTTCCTTCTATCCATACGGTTTCGGTTATTTCTTTGAAATGTATATTTTTTCGAACGGCTTCGGAAACAGAGGAAGCGATCGCCTCTCGAACAACATCCTGTAAGTTGAGATTCGGAGTTTTTTCCAACTGAGATTGATTTTCCAATGAGCTAAGCTCTAAAAGTTTCTCTAAAATCGTTTGAATCCTTTTTCCTTCTATTTGAATATTAGAAATTAAAGATTCCAAACGACCCGGATTTTCGATAATCAGTTCGCAAGAAGCAAGTAAAGAGGAAAGCGGGCTTTTAATTTCATGAGTCATAGATTGTACGTAATTTTCCACATACTCTTTACCGGCAAGTTCCCGAAACAATCGGTCCATTTCTTCTCCCAACCCTCGTATCTCAGGCACGCTGATTTTCGGGAAAGGGACTCGTTTTCGAAATCTTAGAGCCGAAACATATTCGGACAATTTTCGAATCGGCGAAAACAAAAAATATAAAATACTAATAAACAAAACAATTATAGAAAGAGCCACATACAAACTCAAATTCCAAAATTTCTTTCGTGTCGATTCGATAAAAGGAACCAGACTTTTTTTGGGTTTGATTACAGTAACCGCGCCGATGATTTTTCCGTTTCGTCGGACCGGAGCCGCGATAAACAATCCTTTATCGGATTCGGAAACCGTCAAGGGACTGGATCTCGCTCCGTATTTTCCTTGTAAGGTGAGATATACGTCGTTCTTTTTGGAATAATCGAGTCCTTTTCTAATTCCTTCCGAATCGTAGATTACGATCCCGCGCTCGTCAACCACATACAATTGCAAATCCACCTTTTTCTTGGTGATTTCGAAAATTTTAGAATTTAATTTTTTTTCTTTAGAGATTCTGAATATAGGTGAAAACACACGCTCACTTGTTTTTTCCAAGGAAACGTTTCTTTGAAATAGTTCGCTTTCCAATAAGGAGGCTAAAAGATACGCCGTATCGTTTAGAGATTCCTCCACGGTTTCCATATAACGCGGTCGAATCGAATCTTCGATTTTATCTACGAAGTAATAATAACCCGCAAAAAAGGCAAAAAAAAACCGATTACGATCCTTATCCAAAGACTCATAATGTTTCCTTCAATCCGTAACCTTGGGCTCGTCTAGTTTCTATCGGATCCGCATCCGGTCGAATTTCCTTTAACCTGGATCGTATATTTTTGATTACAGTGTCCACGGCTCGATCAAAACTCTCTTCCGGTTCCGTCCAAACACTGTCCATAATTTCCTCCCGAGTGAAAATTTTTCCGGGTCGTTTTAAAAATAAAAGAAGTGTTTTGTATTCGTAAGGAGTCAAAGTTAAAGATTTACCATAATAATAAATGACCTTACGATCCTCGTCCGCCAAAAACTCTGTTTGCTTCTTTTCGGAGTTTCCGTCGTATCTCCTCAGAACCGCTTTGATTCTAGCGACCAACTCCCTAGGACTAAACGGTTTTACCATATAATCGTCCGCGCCTAATTCCAAACCAAGAACCCGGTCAAGTTCCGATTCTCTCGCAGTGAGTAAAATGACCGGAATCGAAGATTTTTTTCTGACCTCCTTTAAAATCTCAAAACCGTTCTGATCCGGTAAGCCGACGTCTAACACCAATAGATTCGGAGATTCTTTCAACAAAGAAAGACATTCCGCGCCGGTCTGAGCCGATAACATTCTAAAACCTTCCGATTCTAAAACGATCCGAATCGTTTCTTGAATTCCCGGTTCGTCTTCGATGAGTAAAATCGTACGTATAAAGTGCATGGTCGACGGTCTCACATTGTTTGAAGACGCGAAAACCAGAATCCGGGGCGCCGACTATCATGGATAATTGCAAGAATCAAAACCTTGTCATCGAGATTCAAATAGTAGATTGAGTAAGGAAAGTCGCCGATTGGTATTTTTCGAACGTCCTGATTGTACCGATAGCGGGGTGTGCCGTCCGGAAACCGCTCTATAAAAGATCTTGTTCGTAAATACTGAGTGAAAAAAATTTCCCCGAGCCCGGATCTGCAACTATTGTAAAATTCAATAGCGTGAATGATGTCTTCTTCAACCTCCGCATGAAGCTCACTTTGTTTCATTCAACCTTGCCCGAATTCGGGCGTCCGATTCCTTCGACAAAATTCCTTTTACACTTCCTTCGATTATATCTCGATGACGACGATTGATAAGTTCCATCTGCAGACGGTCTATTTCCGCCTGGGAAGCGGAATCCAACTCCGCCAACAGTTCGTGAATGAGTATCTCTCGATCATCCACGGAGAGTTCGCGCGCATCGGCTAAAACATTTTCCACTGTCTTTTGCATAAACAAAAACTATAGAACACTAAAAATATGCAGTTGTCCATCCTTTTCAACTCGCATATCCCTATTTATTTTACACGAGGAATCCTATCTTGAATTCCCAGTGAGTAAAATCGTACGTATAAAGTGCATGATAAAAAGAAAATCGGATCCTTCCTTTTAAGAAAAGAAGATTTTCGTTCGTTTGGATTCTGCGAATTTTTTTAAAATCCTATCGAAATCCGTTTGCATAAGTCGCTTCTGGAAAGATACTTTGCGATTGTTTTCAAGATCTAATTTTATGAACAACCATCCCAAAACCAAAAAAGAAACCCAGGACCTGTTCGAACTCTACAAACAAATGCTTCTCATCCGTCGTTTTGAAGAAGGCGCCGCTAAATCCTACAGCACCGGAAAAATCGGCGGATTCTGCCATCTCTATATCGGTCAAGAAGCGGTCGGCGTCGGATCGATCGCAGCCCTCAAAGAACAAGATTATATCGTTTCCACTTACAGGGATCACGGTCACGCGCTTGCAAGAGGACTCGATCCGAAGGCGCTCATGGCGGAACTCTTCGGGAAGAAGACCGGAATCTCCAAAGGTTACGGAGGTTCGATGCACTTCTTCGATAAGAACAAAAGATTTATGGGCGGACACGGAATCGTGGGAGGTCATATCTCCCTGGCGGCGGGAATCGCTTACGCATCCAAATTCAAAAACGAAGATTCGGTTACAGTTTGTTTTTTCGGAGAAGGCGCGGCCAACATCGGTTCCTTTCACGAAGGAATGAATCTCGCCGCAATCTGGAAACTTCCTCTCGTCATGATCTGCGAAAACAATCACTACGCGATGGGAACTCCCGAATATCGCGCGTTATCGGTTAAGGACGTTTCCGTTCGCGCAGGAGCTTACGATATCGCAAGAGATCACATCGAGGGAGACGAAGTTCGTAAGGTTCGAGATCACGTGAGCGTCGCGGTAGAACGAGCGCGCAGAGGAGAAGGTCCTACTCTCATGGAAATTTCCACGTATCGTTTTCGGGGCCACTCCATGTCCGATCCAGCAAAATATAGAACCAAGGAAGAATTGGATCGTTATAAAAAAAGCGATCCTCTTCTAAAGGCAAAGGACGATCTTCTTGATTCCGAATGGAAAGAAGAAGAATTAGAAAAACTAGATATAGATATACAAACTCAAGTGGAAGAATCGATCCGCTTCGCAGACCAAAGCGAAGAACCTCCGTTAGGTTGGCTATATAAGAACGTTTATGCGGAGGATGTGTGATGGCAATTCTCACGTATAGAGAAGCTCTCAACAGAGCGATGTGCGAAGAAATGGATCGGGACCCGAACATCTTTCTCATGGGAGAAGAAGTCGGTCATTACGATGGGGCCTATAAGGTTTCTCAGGGAATGCTTGCGAAGTACGGCGAAAAAAGAGTCATCGATACTCCTATTTCCGAAAACGGATTCGCGGGTGTGGGAATCGGCGCTGCGATGGTGGGTCTGCGTCCCATCATCGAATTTATGACTTGGAATTTTTCTCTCGTCGCGATCGATCAGATCATCAACTCCGCCGCCAAGATGAATTATATGAGCGCGGGTCAATTTCCGATTCCGATCGTATTCCGAGGCGCCGGTGGCGCTGGTGGAAGACTGGCCGCGCAACATTCTCAGTCGTTTGAAAGTTGGTATGCGCACATTCCGGGTTTGAAAGTGATCGCTCCTTATACTCCTGCGGACGCTTGTGGTCTTTTAAAAACGGCGATCCGGGATAACAACCCCACGATCTTTATCGAAAGCGAAGTGTTGTACGGAACCAGAGGGGAAGTTCCCGATCAGGAATATTCAATCCCTTTCGGAAAGGCCGATCTCAAACGGGAGGGTTCCGATATAACAATTGTTAGCTGGTCAAGAGCCTTGATGTATGTTCTACCCGCCGCCGAACGGCTCGCTCAGGAAGGAATTTCGGTGGAAGTTTTGGATCTTCGTTCCATCCGGCCTTTGGATGAAGAAGCGATTTACGCTTCGATCCGAAAAACGAACCGAGCTTTGATCGTGGAAGAAGGTTGGGAAGTGGCGGGCTTCGGTTCCCAAATCGCGTATTTGATTCAGAAAAATTCTTTCGACGATCTGGACGCGCCCGTGGAGAGAATCACTCAAGCAGACGTTCCGATGCCGTATGCCGCGAATTTGGAAAGAGCCTCTCTTCCGAGCGAAGAAAAAATCATTGCGAAAGTTCGGGAGATGCTCGAATAAAAAGAGCGAGGAAGATTCAAAATGGCTAAAATTGCAGAGATGACTCAACTCAGTCCTACGATGTCGGAAGGCAAAATCGTCCGCTGGCTCAAGCAAAAAGGAGATTCCGTTTCTCCGGGAGAGATCATCGCCGAAGTGGAAACGGACAAGGCCATCATGGAAATGGAGGCCTTTGAAACCGGGATCTTGTTGGAAATTCTCGCACCCGAAGGATCCCTACTTCCCGTCGGCGCTCCCGTTGCGATTATCGGTAAATCGGGAGAAGACGTTTCCGCATTAGTCGAAACCGCAAAGAAATCCGTTCCCGCAAAAAAAGAAAGCCCGTCCGCTCCAAACCAAACACCAAACACGCCGTCATCTTCCGCAACACGGCAAACTTCTTCTTCGAAAGGAGAAAACCCTTCTTCTTTCGCGCAAGTACAAAGTGCAACGTCAGGCATAAACAACCTTGAAACGAGAACGAGCGACGCGCTTCCGCAGAATGTCAGAAACAACGATTTATCGGCAACCGAAGAGAAATCCTCCGGATTAAAAGGATCCTCTGCATTCGGCCCGGAAGAACCAAAACATTCCTCCCTTCGATCTATGCGCGGCGGTCGTCCGATCAAAGCCTCTCCTTTGGCAAAAAATCTCGCTCTTCAAAAAGGAATCAATCTTGGCGAAGTGATCGGCTCCGGTCCGGGAGGAAGGATCATCAAGCGAGACATTCTCTCCTATCAGTCGGTTGGAGGTGACAGAAATTCTTTTGTTAAGCGACAAGACCGTAAGTTGGAACTTACAGGAATGAGAAAGACGATCGCTTCCCGTCTTGCGCACTCCACGTCAACCATCCCTCATTTTTATCTTACGACGGAATTGGACGCGGGTCCGACCGACGACCTCAGAAACTCCATCAATAGAGACCTCGGACTCAGCGGCCAGGGAAAAGTCAGCGTAAACGATCTGATTCTCAAAGCGTGTTCTTATACTTTGTTGCAAGTTCCCGAAGTTAATTCTTCCTGGAGAGAGGATCATATCCTTGAGCACGGAAGAATCGATATCGGAGTCGCAGTTTCGATCGAAGGAGGTCTCATTACTCCCTATGTTCGAAACGCGGAAGAGAAATCCGTTCTCGAAATCAGTCGGGAGATAAAAGAACTTGCTTCCCGGGCAAGAGACAGAAAACTCAAACCGGGGGAATACACAGACGGCACCTTTACCGTCTCCAATCTCGGAATGTTTGGAGTCTCTTCTTTTACCGCGGTCATCAACGAACCCGAAGCGGCAATTCTTGCGGTAGGCGCTCTTGTTGCAAAACCGGTACTCAAGGCCGGAAGCATCGTTCCAGGAAAAATCTTGAACGTTACGCTTTCTTGTGATCACAGGGTCATAGACGGAGCGACAGGAGCTAGATTTCTTTCCTTATTCCGAGATCTTATGGAACATCCCCTTCGCCTACTTACAGGCTAAGGATTTCATTTTTGTGGAAAAAGAATCGGCTCGAAAAGAAAAAATCAGAAAATCGGCCCTGCTCCTTCTCTCTTTAAATAAAGAAGACGCCGCCAAAGTTTTATCGAAACTCGACGATTCCATGATCGAAGAGATCATCTTGGAAATGGCACAGATTAAAACCGTTTCCAAAAAGGAAAAAGAAGAAGTTCTCTTAGAGTTTAAGAATTCGGTGCTTCCCGGTGACGGAGAAATCAAAGGCGGTATGGATGCCGCCCGAGAAATTCTGCAACAATCCTTAGGAAAAGAAAAAGCGGAGAATATTCTAGGTAAACTTTCCCGAAAAGACATAGAAGACGATTTTTCATTCTTAAGCGAAGCCGAACCCGGCGTTCTCGCAAGCCTGCTTCAACACGAATCTCCGCAAACCGTCGCCGTCACACTTGCGTTCATGAGCCCCAAAAAGGCCGCGGACATTTTGAAATTCTTTCCCGGAGAACTGCAAGCAAGTGTCGCTTATCGTCTTGCGAATACGACGAAAACCCATCCCGATGCGATCAAAGAAATCGCACGCGTTTTAAAGAAAAAATACGAACAAAGAGATCGTTCCGAATACAGCGAAGCGGGCGGCGCGGAAGCCCTTGCGAATATTCTGGGCCATATGGACAAATCCCAAGAAGAGAATATTCTCAAAGAACTGGAAGCGAATTCTCCGGAACTCGCAAAACAGGTCAAAGAGAAGTTATACACCTTTGAAGACGTTCTCGCTTTGGACCAGAAGGAAATGAGAATTGTAATCAACCGTATCGGCAACGACGATTGTCTCAGCATGGCTCTGCGCGGAGCCGGAGACGAACTCAGAAAT
Organism: Leptospira weilii; assembly: GCF_006874765.1. Classification (NCBI taxonomy): domain Bacteria; kingdom Pseudomonadati; phylum Spirochaetota; class Leptospiria; order Leptospirales; family Leptospiraceae; genus Leptospira; species Leptospira weilii. The sequence goes on along the minus strand of NZ_CP040840.1, from coordinate 2,257,928 downwards.
CATTTCTTGAATGCCATGTCCCGAAACCGGGCCGCGGAAATTTTGGACATGATGGAAATCAGAGGCAAACTCACCTTACGGGAAATCAGCGATGCGAGAAACGTCATCTTAAACCTCGTTCGAGAATTGGAAGAAGAAGGAACCATCTTCCTTAAAAAGGACGGGGAAGAATATATTTAAACATTTGAGAGAATCGGATTTTTATTTTTCCGAGGAATTAGTTGCATATTCCTTCGAAATCCAGTTTGCAACATAGACGTTACGCTTCGTCAAACCGATTCTAAACGAAACCCGCTTTTAGTTGATTCGTATAGATTAGTCATATGAATCAGAAGGAATAAATTATGAGCCATTCTATTCATAACAATTTAGAAAAATCACTTCAAAATCCCTCGGAAGTTCGAATTCTAGATGTAAGCTCGCAAGAACTCGAAACTCTTCCCGAAGAAATAGGAACATTTCAGAATTTAGAAAAGCTGATTTTATTTGGAAATCGGCTTACTGCGATTCCGAAAGAAATAGGGAAACTCCGGAATTTGGAAACTTTGATATTAGCCGAAAACATACTTAAAACCATACCGAATGAAATTGAACAACTCCAAAATCTGGCGACTTTAGACCTATACGAAAACAAACTCAAAGTTCTTCCGAATGAAATCGGAAAACTTGAAAATTTAAAAGAATTGAATTTAAGCGGAAATCAATTGACGGTTCTTCCTCCCTCAATCGGACAACTGCAGAATTTGGAAATTTTAGAATTATTTAGAAACCAACTCGCAACTCTTCCGGAAGAAATAGTAGGACTTAAGAGTCTACAAATTCTTAATTTATTTGAAAACGAAATTAAAAGTCTACCTAAGGAAATCTCGCAGCTATCGAATTTAATCTGGTTGGACTTAGGCAAGAATAAGATCAAACGTCTATCATTGGATTTTAAAAGACTTCAGAATTTGAAATCCTTAAATCTACTCGACAATAAACTCGAAAATTTCCCCGCAGACATCGTGCAATTAAAATCATTAGAATTTTTGAATTTGAATTACAATCGTTTTAAAATTCTTCCGGAAGAAATTCTACAATTGGAGAATTTGCAAGTTCTGGAATTGACCGGCAATCAGCTCACATCCCTTCCAGAAGGAATCGGAAGATTGGAAAAACTCGAATCTTTGTTTTTAGAAGGGAATCGACTCACAACTCTCCCAAAAGGAATCGAACATCTTAGAAGTCTGAAAATTGTACATCTAGAACAAAATCGACTTACCGCGATTCCCGAAGAAATCGGATCTCTTCAAAATCTAAAGGAATTATACTTACAGGATTTTAATTCTTTTTCTGAGAAAGAAAAAGAAAAGATTCGGAAACTTCTTCCCAAATGCGAAATCATATTTTAAAAAAGAAAAATCTAAAAGCTATAAAACGCAAGCGCGAACTCCGCCGAATTTAAAGTTCCGTTACACTCTCGTTTCCCGAGTATTTTAAAAGTTTCGTATATTCAAGAATTCTATCGATGTTTTGGGACAGGCCCTAAAGATTATTAGCTTCACGTTCGTAAATACTCGCTTCTTTTTCGCAATGCTCCGCTAATTTTTTGTATTTTTTATGTTCTTCAATGGAAGAAAGCGCTTTTCCACCTTTACTCAGATTGGATAGGCTTTTATATCTTTCCGCAAGATCCTTATGGTCCTTCGCTTTCTTAATCAGGTATTCTTTTGCGATCTTTTTTAATTCCGGATTCGTTGCCTCTTTGATTAACAACTCTTCTATTTCCGAAATTGCAAAGATTCCATTGGAAAATCCGAATAGGAAAAGTGTTAAAATTATCATCTTCTTCATGATTTTTTCTCCAAGTATGTTCGTATAACCTCGTATATTTTCCGCGAAAAAAGCCTTATAGTCCATTCAAAAACAAACAAAGTTTTCCATTTCGTAGATGAATCATATACGTAAGTTCAACCCGCTTTCGCCTATACAAGGAAGGCCAATAGATAGTATTCAAAGAACGTTAAGATAAAATGTGATTCGCAGATGAGCATTCTGCTTAAGTTTCCCGCGAGGCATGCGTAAGTAGTCGTCTCTAACGAGACGACCGGAAGCAAACGCCACACGACTTTTTTCGGTAAGAAAAACCGGACGACGGGTCGGCCGTCGTTTTTTTGATTCGGTATGTATAGCCGAATCGACTAACACCCAGGTTTTCTACACTGATCACACGTAGGCGGTTGTCCTGGAAAACAAGCAACCGGAAATCCCATAAAATCGCAATGGCAATTACAGGGTTCCCATGGTTGACTACATTCTACGGCGCCCACATTGAGTCCCATACTCGAAGTTCCTAAATTTCCGGCAAGATCCTTAACATTCACTTGAAGATTACGATTTCCAGCAAACCAATTAGGAGAAGGTGTTAAAGAGATCGTATCATCCGTAACCAAAGTACTACCGACTTGAACTTTGGGAGTTTGATTGTCCACAAGACTACCGGATAAACTCAACGTGCTCGGATCGATACGATGATCAAACTGAAGCACGAGAGATTGAGACAAAGGCGCCAGCCAAACCGCATTTATATTAGGCTGTGTAATTACAACTTTCGGACCTAATTGTGGATTACCAGCCGAAGGATCGGATTCCGTCACCGAATCTCCAAAAAACATATCCCCACTGCCACTGAGGTAAGGAGGTCCATTCGGATTTCCAGGACGAGGAATAGGGTCGGGTCCACGGTAAGGATTTCCAACTATAACACTACAATGACAATTATCAGAGGTATTTCTACACATTACAGCCGTGCAAAAGGTTGCTCCCGGAAATGGAATCGGTTGCTCCCCCAGGCAAAAACCGGCAACGGCTACCCCTATGGGCCACCGAGCAGGCGGGGCATTGTTTACGTTCCCTGCTAAATATGCCCATCCATTACAAATGAGGTTTGCCTGCTCCATACTTACCATTGCTTCCTTACAACCTATACCCAAATTGATCATTATAAATATCGAAAGTACGAATATATTTTTTCTCAACTTCATAACTGACTCCTTAAGTTCGTAAGCGCATTCCGTACCGCGGGTACATCCAGCAAGTCCGTCCTCGGATCAGCTTGCAACGCACCACTCACGGTTGGGTCATTGAGCACTTGAGGTAACGTAGTGAGACTATCGGGTAACAAATACGTGAAATCATAATTTGCGTTCCGATCGATTGCGGAAACGTTCACTCCGCGAGAAGACCAAACCCCCATTGTCCCTCCCAATAAATTCACGGACAATCCTTGTATCGGATTGATACGCCTGAGAGGATAAGCGCCGCCCGGAGACGTCAAACCTCCTATCAATTCGAAACTACGATTCACGAACAATAACGTATCTGAATTTTCCGGAAGCACCGCCAAACCCATACCGCCGGGCAATGGGGTCACAGCGGTAAAAGTCAGTTCCAAAGTGGCAGTATCCGTAACGAGTTTTTGATCGGTCCATTTGAAAATTATGGACTGATCTCTTGGATCCCAACCAACTATCCTTTTGCCATCCTGATCGACTACGAGAATGAGGGTTGGATCCGCCCATACACTCCGCAATCCGGCAATCGGAACCGGACTTGAAACCGTCGTTGCCGCCCCATCGATTCCTAAACGACGAAAACCAATGCTCGGTCCGTAAACAAGAAAGGCGGAAGGGCCGAACGAAACCAATTCTTGAGCGCCGGGTATAGAAATAGTATTTTGGCATCCGTTTATACGTTGGGAAGTCTGCCCGTCAAAAGACCAACAAAGATTGACGGCTTCGGATTTGAGCAAAGCGATTCGTCCGTTCTCTTCCAGAGAAATTCGTTTTGCGCCGATAAAATCCGTGTTTGATTTATAGTAAAGCCTGTTAGCGCCGACGGAAAAGTAAAGATTCCCTCCGATCGAATCTAACATGAAGATAGTAAAGTCCACGGACTGAAAATTCGCAGGTCGAAGACTTGGAGCTAAAGTAATTCCTGCGACATGAGAAAACGTCGTCGCGCGCGGCGGATCAGATGCATCGGTCGTAAAAAAAGCTCCCACTCGCGCGACCAACTCCGGATTCAGTTGGTAGAGGAAATTCGTTTCTACTACTTTTGTTTCAAAAGTTACGACCGGGTTTCCTTCCGGAGAATACTCAAATGAATCTGAACGTAAAAATAGCGCCAAATTATTGATAACGTTTCTATTTTTATTATCTAAAATCCCATTGCACTGTGACAAAAACCCGATTAAAAACAAACATATCGATTTTCGAATTATCATGGCGGACTACTTAAGATATATTCCATTTTTATTCAATACAATTTTTATTATTTTTATTATTTTTATATTATATTATTATATATGTCACATTTAGAATCACTCAATATTCTAATATAAACTGCACATTCAAAGACAATTTTTGTCAAAGCTCAGGATATTCTACTCATCTCTACACAATAGAGTGCCAAAATTCTGCGCCTAACGCTGAATTTGTGCTCAAATGAGCGGTATTCTATTTTATAGGGATCAGTAATAACCAAAATTCAGAGACAAAATCTTATGGTTTCCTATAACGCGAAAGTATCGGAAACTTTCATTTCCGCAAACCGATCTTTCCGGGATACGAAAGTCGGCAAATAACAATGAGACTATATAAACTTCCGGAACGTAAACGTGAATTTATGCGGGCCTAGTGAGACGTGTTAGACAGAACAGCAAACACGTATTAGCTGATGCAATTGTCCATTAGTTTAATGTGAGTTCGGCGGTTGAAAGTTTGGGCGAATAAGAGACTAAAGTGCAACGACTCCCCTGAACTCAGGCGCCAAGCTTTCCTAAACTCAAATCTCGCTGCCTACAGTCGTAACATAATAATCGCTTTCGTATTTTGTTATACCGAACTCACGTTAGTTTGGAGAGATAAAAGATTCCGGAGAGCTGACGGGCCCCCCGCTACGCAATTTAACATCCATGTTCAATTAAGCTCCACGGCGTCTTTCTCGTGGCTCCAGAAACTCAGCAGGTTTTTCTTCCTATGGGTCGAAACCTATCATGGACTCGCTTCGTGTTTTTTGCTTTTTACGAAAACAAAAACTCTCTCACTCGAAAGCTTCGAGTCCGAATCTTTATCGTGCTGAAGATTAATTTGGAAAGATGGAAGAATCTCGGAGCTGACGGGACTCGAACCCGCGACATCCTGCGTGACAAGCAGGCACTCTAACCAGCTGAGCTACAGCTCCTTCTTCTCCTGATACTTTTTCAAAAGAACGTCTCCGGTCAATCGATTTCATTTAAATTAATTCGAAAAATTCTATTCCTGAAATTCATCCTTTCATTTACTGGAATACAGAATTCTCTCCATAAAAATATTGGAACGAAAGTAAAGATGATCGTTCAGGAAAAAAAACCTCAGGAACTTTTAGAAGACAGGATCTTCACCATTTCCAATTTACTTTCGATCAGTAGAGTTTTTCTTTTACCCTTTTTCATCACTTTCACAAAAACATATATGGCTTCGCCGGAAAAAACCGAATTCCTACTTTACGCCATACTTACATGCCTTTTAGCAGTACTTACCGATTATCTCGACGGATTTCTTGCAAGGCTTTTCCATCAAGAATCCGTTCTTGGTAGATACTTAGATCCTATCTGCGACAAGATCGTGACAATCGGAGGACTTTCAGTCATCGTTCATTACTTTCGTTTTCCGCTTTGGATTCTAATTGCTTACATCATCCGCGAAATTTTAGGAATCTGGTTGGGAAGCTTTCTTTACCTCAAACGGGGAATTCAGGGAAAACCAAATTGGTGGGGAAAATTCGGAGTTGGGCTCGTAGCGATTACAGTTTTCTGGTATATGTGTATCCCTCTCATCAAATTTCGAATTCCAGGAGAAAGTATTCTGAAACACCCAGAAATCTCCGGTTACATCCTCGTTATGATTCTTTGTGCGGGAATCTTCGCTTATTCCAAACGTTACTGGGACATCGTATTTCATCCGGAAAAAATCCAAATCGATCCTGCGGATAAAAAGACTCGAAAGAAATACGAATTGGTTTGATCGTAAGTTCCTTGACTCCCAAGGCTATTTTCTCATTCTGTCATTGCAACCGCTCGGGTGGTGGAATTGGTAGACACGCAAGCTTGAGGTGCTTGTGCCGTTTAGGTGTAGGGGTTCGAGTCCCCTCTCGAGCAAAATTCTCTCCTATTTTTAAAATCAATTATCAATTACAAGAAGACCGGACTCGAAGCGAGCTTTTTGTAAAGCGTTTTGAGCTTCCGTAAGAAGCGAGAAACGCTTCCGAGGAACACTATGTTCCGAGGCAAAAGCGAGACGCCGTGGAGCCAAGTCGAGCACGGATGCGAGACTGCGTAACGGCGAGTCCCCTCTCGAGCAAAATTCTCTCCTATTTTTAAAATCAATTATCAATTACAAGAAGACCGGACTCGAAGCGAGCTTTTTGTAAAGCGTTTTGAGCTTCCATAAGAAGCGAGAAACGCTTCCGAGGAACACTATGTTCCGAGGCAAAAGCGAGACGCCGTGGAGCTAAATTTTAAATCCATTCACTTCCTCTCGAATTATCTTATTTTGTTCTAATTCTTTCTACTTCGAAAAAGCTTAAGGCCTTGCCATTTCGATAAACTGAGACAGATAAAGTCTTTATTTAACAAACATAATTTCATAAATTGACAATAATTTGTAAATTAAAACATTATTTTAAAGTAAAACTAACTTAATTTTAAACAAAATATAACAAACTATTTTTCATTTTATATTTTACTATTTGACAGGAAACATAATCGAAATTCTTTATGTTGTCTATATGGCAAATTTGTTAAAAAAATTCACATTAGTTGTCTTTTTATCAACAATCATTCATTGCAAGAATCAAAAAGGGGACCGAAGCGCCTCGGCCATTTCGCTTCAACTAATGAGCCTTTTTTCTCAAAATGACTCTCCAATAAATCGTTCCGGAGGGACTGTAACAAATCTCCAGAACTCCCACTTAGTTTCAAAATTTCAACTCAATCCGGAAATTTTCGAAAACATAGGTTTTCTTTACACTCGAAACTTAAATTTCCCCGAATTACGGAGAATTCAGGATTTTTCCGTGGTTCATTTAGACGACTCCATTCGTGATACGAGTCTTTTGCAGACCGATGTAAATCTTTTCATCCTGGATTCGCCAAAAGGAAACATTATTTATTCCAATTCAAATCAAAGTATTCGATATTTTCATGACGACCGTATCGAAAACTATAAGCAAATTTATGTTTTTCCCAACGGAAGAATTCTCTTCATTTCCTCCGATAACTTTTTAGATCTGTGTTACACATTCACTGCGACGGGTAACATTAGCTTCGCTCCAAACTGTATCAAAACAAACATAGGCGCTTATTCAATTTTTGAGTTTAAACCAGATAACGGAGAAGTGATTTTATTGGATCACCAAAAACAATTAAAAAAATTTAATATAATCGATAATTCTTTAACCTCTTTGAATATAAATCCGCAGCCGATAGAAGTGTTTTCCTTAGCCTATAACAACGGTTTTTTAGGTGTCTTAGAAAATAAAGGAACCAAATTAACTTTATTTTCCGAAGGGAACGGACGATTCAATTTTACAAATTCCCTAGAAGACTTTTCTTTTGTTACACAAAAAGGAATCAGATACAACGCTCCTCAGCTTTTAGGGATCGCAGTCAATTCGAGCGGTAGCATTTACGCAACTTGCCCTTCCGAAGACGCGGTTTACTCATTCAACGGAGATTTAAGAATCACCGATGTCTACGAATTTCTCCCCGAGATAAGACCCTATAAAAAGATAATCAATCCCCATAAGATCTTAATCTCTAAAAGGAACGAATACCTTTACGTTTCAAATCGATCCGCTTTAGAAATTCTGAAAGACTCCGTAAATAATCCAAGCGATGACTTTCAATGGATCTTACCGGTTCAATCCGATTCCATTGAAAACGCATTTAAGAATTTAGTTAACTCGGGCGGGTATGATCCGAACAAAAGTATTTTCGATCAACCTGGCATAAAAGAAATCGTTCAATCTTGGAAGGGAAATTTGTGAAAAAGAGCTATTTTCCGAAACTATTGTTAATCGTCGCAATGCTCGGTTTAGGTTACAGCTATTATAACTGTAAAATTAGCAAAGAACAATTAAAAGACATTATGATTGGAGCATGTACGTTTTGGCCCGCAGATTGGGGAGTTAAACCTCCAGTGTGTGCATTTGTGAATCAAATTGCGCCAGGAGGAAGAAGCCCGGCATGCGTAGGGTGTGAATACGGTTATTCATTTGGGTATTGTAAGCCAGACGAAATCGGTTATGGAGGCTCATTTTCATCTCATTGGGAAAATGATAACAGTAAGAAGTTTTGCGGAAAAACGATCGAGCTGCCTAACGGTTCTTTGGATTGTGTAAAGGTGGAAACTTGCGCAGGCGCAGGTGGTACAACTGTTCAAAATGCCCGAGTCGGCGAATATATCGGTGATAACAATTTTATTCCTCTACCTCCAATCCTAAAAGCTCTCAGTCCTTCCAATGCTGCGAGAATTTACCAAAGCTCTCCGATTCAGATTCAATTTGATAAATCCACTCAATCGGATTCCTTTACATTTTCCGGTCCGATCGGTTCCAGCATCGGGAATCGATTTCAAATCAATCGAGCCGATCTTTTCAACGATAGACTTGTAATTCCGGGTCAATCGAACCGAGCCGTGGGCGTAGGAAGAACGTTAAGCGTAAAAGGTTTAGATATCGATGGTAAAGAAATCGCTATAACGCTCGTGTATTCAGTTCAGCAAGATGGTATTCCAATGGATCCAACAACTTCGACATGCCAACCGGAATGCCAAGTCAATTGGTTAAACCCTTATTCCATACAATTCACCGCCTCGGGAGGATTTCCGCCTTATCAATGGTATATTGCCGGAGATCCGAATGCGTATCCGCCTGGAGTGAATTTATCGACTTCCGGTCTATTGACCGGACCCGCTACCGCGAACTTCTTAGGTTTGTATCCGTTCACCGTGATAATTATCGACGCGACCGGAAATACACAAGTTTTTCCGGTCGTAATCAATTCCATTGATGAGATTGCGGCTTGTTTCTTTGCTGGGATTTGCGGATAAAATAGAAATCAATGAAATATCTATTCTAATATAAAGCGAATAAAAACTATGAATATTTTTAAGAGTTTAATACCTTCCATTGTATTTTTGTGTTTTGCTTCATGCGAAAACGTTAATAAACAAAAAGAAAATGAAATTACCAGAAACAACTTTGAGGATTTATTTTTACTTGGTACTACTTTAAAAATGAATACAATGATACGAGTCGACAACCAAAGAGACGTTTCTATTACGGCGGCGATCTACGATAATTCCGATTGTAATCCGAATGCAGCCCCAAAATACCCAGGACTTCCGGTTGTTTACGATTTTGGAACCATTCCCCCTCATTCTAAATCATCCGTTAAAATTCTTCCCTTGGCAAGTTATCCTACCAATCCAAACGATTGGACCGGAGGAAGATTAGTACCATTCTATACAAAAATAAATAACTTTTGTGAATATGAGAGTTTTCTAGTAAGCACCTCTTCCGATCAAATCGGTTACATTTGGCAGGTAGTCCGAGATTCTCCGACAGCGTTTCACAATAATTTTGAAATCAGAAGGGCTGTTTTTGTCCCTCCTAATATGGAGTAAAAATAAAAACTATGAATATTCTTAAGAGTTTAATGCTTTCCACTTTATTTTTATGTTTTGCTTCATGCGAAAACGTTAATAAACAAAAAGAAAATGAAATTACCAGAAACAACTTTGAGGATTTATTTTTACTTGGTACTACTTTAAAAATGAATACAATGATACGAGTCGACAACCAAAGAGACGTTACCGTTACTGCGATGATCTATGATAATTCCGATTGTAATCCGAATGCAGCCCCAAAATACCCAGGACTTCCGGTTGTTTACGATTTTGGAACCATTCCCCCTCATTCTAAATCATCCGTTAAAATTCTTCCGTTGGCAAGTTATCCGGTCAACCCCAACGATTGGACCGGAGGAAGATTAGTTGAATTATTTGCCAGAATTAACCTCACTTACTGTGAGAGAAACAGTTTTCTAGTAAGCACCTCTTCCGATCAAATCGGTTATATTTGGCAGGTAATCCGGGATTCTCCGACAGCGTTTCACAATAATTTTGAAATCAGGAGAGCCGTTTTTGTCCCTCCTCATATGGAATAAGAAAATTTTGTTTATCATATTGATTGAATTCCTTCACTTCTGGAAGACTCATTTTCCCCTCACTCTGAAGGCTTGAAAATAATTAAAATGCCATTTCTCAGGAAACGTTTCGGTCGGAATTCAATGATTGTATTTGTGTTCTGCTTTTCGAATTTGAATGCAGCGGAATTGGTTTTAAAGAACGGAGATTCTTTTATCGGATCCGTAATTGAAGAAACGGAAGCAAAAACGAAGTTTCTATGGAAAGGGGAAGAGTATGAAATTCCCAAATCCGATATTTCTTCGATCGACAGAAAGAAAAAAGGAGCGGACGCCTCTTACCGTTATTCTTCCCTCAAGTTAAAAGATGGAAGCGTAATTGTAGGAGTTGTAGTCGAAGAATCGGAAGAACTGATTGTCATAAAAACGAATTTAGGTTTTATTAATATTGAAAAACAGAAACTCTTAGAAACATATTCAAGTCTAGAACCTCATCCGAGATTAGATCGAAAATACCTATCTCATCTTAGTAAGATTTGGAACAACCGATTCGGGCTCAGTCTGAATGCTTTAGCAAATCACTCTCCAATTTCCCAATCAAATCCCGTATCGTATGGAGGCTCTCTCTTTATCGAACCTTCCGCTTTCGATTTTTCCGGTTATAGGCTATCTTTTCGAATGGATTATTTACAATCCAAGACCGCGGAATCGAATTACTTATTTCTAAATCAGTTTGTCTATTTCAACAAAGGAAAAATGTTCTTCGATAATCCTAGGTTGAATTTTTATTTCAATATCGGGTTAGGCGCCTCGATTACAAGTTTCTCAGGAAATGGGGAACAACGTAGCGGTGTGAGTCCTTCGACAATTTTAGGTTTTGGATGGCAGGGAATCAATTTCCGTTCGATTCAGCTTCGAATGGGAATCAACTCGTTTTGTACATTTGAGAGAGCCGGTACGTTTTGTGCGACAGGAATCGAATTGGGAGCCATGTACTTGTTATGAAATACTTAGTCCTTATCGCCTTATTTTTGTCATGCGGAGATTCCACTTTATTTGAGGGAAGTAAGGCTCGAAAAAATAACATAGAAAATATTTTCTTTCTAAGCATAAGGCCGAATTCAGCTACTTTAGTCTGGAATTGCGAGGAAGAAATGGACGCTTACGCGACTTACGGAAGAGAAACTTTGGATAAGATAATTCCTAGTTTAAATTTCGGAAAATCGCATATCGTCACCCTAACCGATTTGATTCCGCAAACGGATTACATTTATACCGTTTCTTGCGGAAATAATCTAGACGATATGACTTGGATGAACCGTTTTCAATCCGCAGTGAGCGACGATCCAATTAAAACCAGAGGTATTTGGCTGTTAGGCGGCATAGGAACGGACGGGAATCCAATCTCACAAATCGATTTGTACGATCCGGTGGAAAACCGATGGTATCCTAATATTACGCAAATGCCAACTCCGAGAGCTTTCGCAAATATTATCGCGCATAAAAATAAAATCTATGTCATGGGCGGTTTGATAAAGTCCGGGCCTTCTTTCAACGCTACCGATCGAGTGGACGAATATGATCCGTTTTTAAATTTATGGAGAACCCTTTCTCCGATGCCGAATACTCATCAAAGTGGAAATTCCTTATCGGTTGAAAATTCAATCGTTATAATCGCGGGAACCACGTCCGAAGCGATGCAAACAGGCACATTGATAAATACCGTTTACGAATTTTCCCCTTCCAATGGAGATTTAGGAACTTGGACAAAATACGTTTCCAACAGTGCGATCTTCCAAAGAATCGACATAGCTTCCTGTAATACCGGGGGCTCGCTCTTTTTTGCCGGAGGTAGAAGGGCGTCGGATGGAAGCCCGTTTGCTAGTTCCGACGGATACATTCCGGGTATAAGTTCCACGACCTTTGTTGTTGAAAGTTCGTTGAACGTAGCCCGACACGGATCGGCGGCTGCTTGTTATATTCCCAATTCAAAAGATCCCTTTCCATCGGATCCTCCGGCAATCTTAATAGCGGGAGGATCCACTTCATCAAATTTAATCCAACCTTCTTCCGGGATTCTGCCAACGAACTCATTCGAATATAGTCGAATCAATCCCTCCGCTTTCAATTCTTATGCTGCCCTTCCATCCAATCTTTATTACCCTTCTATGGAAATTTCATACGACCGCAGAAGTGCATTTGTTTTTGGCGGCGAAACATCCTTAGGTAATTTAAGCGACATGGTTTTCAGCCTAGATCTTTCCACCCCCGCAACCTCTCAATGGCAATCCGTAAATTCTAAAATGCCACTTCCAAGATACGGCCACAAATCGATTCTATTGAGTCATTAATATGAAAAGAACTTTTGTTGTCTATTTAGTCGTCCTACTTTTCGCCTTTGACCTCGCCGGAGAAGAGTTTAGCGAACCGTACCAAAACATAAAATCTTACATTGAAAGAGGGAATCTAAAAACTGCGCAGGAAAGTTTGTCGGACCTTTTAAAGATTTATCCAGACGACGCGGTTTTACAATTATACCAGAACAAATTGTGGATTGCCTATGCGGACAGTTTTTTTCAAAAAGGATCCATAAACTTAGCTTTGAGTTACTATTCGAAAGTTGATAAGGAATGGGCAAACAATCCTCATGTTAAGAGTCAGATTCGAAAATGCCTTAATAATTTTAAAAGTGTTTCAGAAATACAAAGATTGCCCGCAAAAATGATCGAAAATACGGAACCCACTGTTTCGACAATTCCCAGTGAGGGAATACTAAGTGGTTTAGAAGAGATTAAAGATCAAATCAGTAACGTTCAATGGATCGCTTTTTTAAATTTGGGAATTCTTTCGATACTCATAGGTTATTCCGTGTTTTTTAGAAAAAGATAAGAACATATATTTTCAACCTGGTGGGGCTAAATTTGAAAATCCCGAAAGAATTTCTCCATCACAAAACCTTCCCCTAAAATTTCAATTCGATTGCTTTACTCGTCATTTTATCGAAAAATCCTATCTCGATAAAAGCCTTTCCAAAAAATGAGAAAAACTATAAACGCCAAAGGCGACCAAATCTATGCTCTACGAAATCACGATTCTTCAATTTTCCAAAATGCTCAAAAATCTAAAACTTATCTTGGAACAAGGAGAGGTTCACGCAGAATCTAAAAAGTTCGACATGCAAATCCTACTGAACTCTAGGCTGGCCCCCGATCAGTTCCATCTCATCAAACAAATTCAAACCGTCTGCGATACGGCAAAACTGGGGGTTTCCAGACTTACCGGAAAAGAAGCGCCAAAACACGACGATCAAGAAAAAACCATCGCAGAATTACAAACAAGAATCCAATCCACGTTAGACTATCTTTCTACCTTTACGGAAAAGGACTTCGTCGATTCGAACGAACGAAAGATCTTCCATCCGCGCTGGGACGGAAAGTATATGACCGGAAAAGAATTCGCAATTCAACACGCGATTCCCAATTTCTACTTTCATATCGCGACTGCGTATTCCATCCTCCGCCACAACGGAGTCGATATCGGAAAGAAAAATTACCTCGGTGAAATGCCGCTTAAAAATGAGCCTCAATCACAAAGGGTTTCTTGAAACAGTCCCTCGTAATTTTAAGACGGCCGATTTTTTGGATCGGAACGTTTTGGATCACATTCAATGTTTGTAATTCTCCTTTTAGGGAATCCAAAACCTCTCTTTCTCCAAAAATCAATTCGAACGGAATCCCGGTTCTTATCTATCATGAAATCGTAACCGATTCCCAAAAAGAATCTGGAGAAACCGTGATTTCTCTGCAAAAGTTCGAAGAACAGATGCAATATCTTTTTTCCAAAGGTTATAACCCGATTACGACGAAGGACCTTCTTTCCTATATGCGGAAAGAAAAAGTTTTACCGGACAAGTCCGTGGTTTTAAACTTCGACGACGGTTGGAAAAACGTCTTAAACGCAGTTCCAGTACTCAATCGATACTCCTTTCCGGCTTCTTTCTGGATCATAGCCGGACCGAAAGGTATCGGAAACGGAGAATATCTGGAATGGTCCGATATCCGAGAACTCTCCAAGAATCCTCGATTTGAAATCGGATCTCATACCTACAGCCATCCCTGGAATCCAAATGATAACTTGGTGACTTGGGTCGACAATCGTGTCGATGGAAAAAGTGAAAAAGACGCTCTCTTTGAACTGAAAGAATCCAAAAGAATCCTAGAATCCAAGTTAGGCATCCTTGTCGACTATCTAGCCTGGCCCTGTGGCTGGTACAATGATAAACTCATACAGTTAGCAGTGCAGTCAGGTTATAAAGCGATATTTACAACGGAAGATGGAACCAATTTGCCGGGAGGAGATCCTTTGAGAATCAAACGTGTTTTCATAGATGGAAAATGTGATCTTACTTCTTTTATCAAACAATTGGAAAATCCAAGATACATCGTATGCCAAAAGTCTAAAAAACCCACACAGGGAAATTCTCCCTATTCTTATTAAAATTTTTAAATTTATCTCCCAAAATAAATTTTTCTTCCTCGGAGAATTATTATGATTTCATCGTGGAAGCATAGTTTTGTTTATTGTAAATCTAAGTAAATTTGAATGAACATCAATCCAGCTTCTGCAACGGAATCCACGCATTTGAAAAACAACCGGTATTACCGGAACCAGATCTGGATCACAAAAATCTTTCTTCTCTTAACAATCGTCGCCTGTTCTTTCGCCGGTTTCGAGATGTTCGGAATTTTCTGGGAACAGCTTCTCGATCGTAGACCTTTTGCGGCCATAGGACAAGTCGCGTTTTTCTTCATCATCGCCCTTCTGACCTACGGTAACTTCGTTTATCAATTTACCCGAATCGGCTATTTCAAAAGACTTTTGAAACATTCTCCCCGGAGCCGGGCAGAATTAGAAAAGATCTACAAACAGGATTGTCCTCCCTTGGCAGTAATGGTGCCTTCCTACAAGGAAGAATTGGACGTCGTTCGCGAAACACTTCTTTCTGCGGCGCTTCAAGATTATCCGAATCGGAGAGTTGTATTACTCATCGACGATCCTCCAAAGCCAAAAAGTTATGCGGATTTTGAAGCTCTACAAAATATGAGAGCGTTACCGAATTCTCTTCAAAAGGAATTCAACGAGGCTGCCGATCCTTTTATTCAAGCCCAGAAGGAATATCTGGAACGTAAGCTTTCTCACAAATCCAAACCTTTGAAAGAAACGGAACGTTTGATTCAGCTTTATAAGGAGGCCGCTTTTTGGTTTCAAAATCGAGTAAACTCGTATAACGATCCTGCGATCCGAAAGGAACTTCCCGAACATATCCGCGCTTTTATGAGAGATTTCTTTTTTAAGGAATGGGGCATACTTCATTTAGAGAGAGTTTCCGAACTGGAGTTGCTTTGGATGAAAGGCGGGGCCGATCCAGAAAGGATTGAAAAAGAATACAATCGTCTTGCGTCTTTATTTTGCGTAAATTTTTCCACCTTTGAAAGAAAGAAATATCTGAACCTTTCCCATCTTCCCAACAAAGCGATGAACCTGAATAGCTACATAGCTCTTTTGGGAAAAAGATGGAAAGAACGAGAAGATTCTCACGGATTTTTTTTGGAAGAATCCAACAATACCGATTTTTCTTTTGAAATTCCTAAGGCGGATTTGCTGATTACCTTGGACGCAGACAGCGTTCTTCTTCCCGATTACATTCTGAAATTATCCCACGTCATGTCCTCTCCCGAAAATGAAAAAATAGCCGTGGTACAAGCTCCTTACAGTTCCTTTCCGGGAGCGACTAACGTTCTAGAAAACATGGCCGGAGCGACCACCGACATTCAGTATCAGATTCATCAAGGTTTTACATATTTCAAAGCCACGTTCTGGGTAGGTGCGAATGCGATGCTTCGCCACAAAGCGCTTCTGGATATCAGGACCGTTTACGAAGAACGCGGCTTTCAAATTCATAAATATATTCAAGACAATACGGTCATCGAAGACACGGAATCCAGCATCGATCTTTTGGATGTAAATTGGAATCTTTATAACTATCCGGAAAGACTCGCCTACAGTGCGACTCCTCCCGACTTCGGATCGCTTTTGATCCAAAGAAGGAGGTGGGCCAACGGAGGTCTTATCATTCTTCCAAAACTTCTTCGTTACGTATTTCGGCGTCCCTGGAGTCTTATAAAATTCATAGAAGCCTTTTTTCGAGTCCACTATCTCGGGTCGATCGCGGCGGTGAACATAGGCCTTGTCATTCTTATGGGTAGCCCTCTGGGAGAAGGAATGGAAACGTATTGGATAGCGGTCTCTTCTCTTCCATATTTCATCTTATACGGCATGGACTTGGCAAGAATCGGATACAAGTGGATCGATCTAGTTCGAGTCTATTCTCTCAACTTACTTTTGATTCCCGTAAACTTAGCCGGTGTTTTCATGTCGATCAACCAGGCGATTACGGGAAAACAAATTCCATTCAGTAGAACCCCAAAGGTAATCGGTAGGACTGCGATTCCCGCTCTTTACGTAGTCGCCGAATACTCTCTTTTAGCCCAATTGCTTTTCGGATTTATCACGAACTATCTGCATAGAAACTGGGTCTATTCGATCTACAACTTAGGAAACGCTTTTCTTTTAGGTTATGGAATCATTAAATTTATAGGACTCCGATTCTGCTGGGAAGACATTCTGCTTTCCATGAATAAACCTCCGGTGGAGATCGTAGAAAAGGTCGCTCATTTGGTGGAACCGAGGGTTACGATCGATCTGGAGATCTACAAACAAAGCACGGATTGAATCGTTTCCTAATTTCCTCTTGTAATTTGATTCCTGGAAAAAACTCTCGTTTTATATGTCCACACATCCAGGACCGATATCCGTACAGGAAGTTTTACACAAAGCGCGGTTATTTTTTTCCGGATTCCTTCTCAGTTTGATCTTAATTTTCGGATTGATCGCTTCCAGTCCTCTCTTTTTGATCCGAGACCGTCCTTTTCCGAAAAGCGACGCCTTAGTACTGGAGGCAAAGGAAACGATTCCGCAAGACATACTCAAAAACGCGGCAGACGGATTCAAAAAAGGATACGCGGGAATACTCATCGTTCTTTATTCTCCCGCCACAACAAACTCCAACTTAGGTGTGGGCCAAGACTTAACGGCTGAAATCCAAAATTCACTCGTCACCTTAGGCGTTGAAGAATCGAAAATTCTAATCTATAAACTCGAACCGTATCCGATCGGCGCTAGAAATTTCTCTAAATCTCTTCTAAAAATCTGTCTGGATAGACAGCTTAAGAATATTCTTATTCTCTCCAAAAGATTCGAATCGTCTCTCAATCAAAAGCTCTACGAATCCGTATTGGGTCCGGCGGGTTTAAAAATTCATGTGGTCCCTTTGTCGGATAAAATCGGGCTCGGAAATTGGTTCTTAAGCGAAGAAGGATTCGAAATTGTCTTTTTAAACATAGCCAGAATGTTTTATCAAATACTCCCAGGAAAATAAAATCTAAAATGTTAGACTCAAACGAACTCATTCAACAAAGAATTCAAAAAATCGAAGAATTAAAAAAACAGGGAATCAATCCTTACCCGGTTCGTTTTTTTCCGGATTCAAAATCGAAAGACATCGTTGAAAAGTTCGAAAAAAATCCTACCGGCCCGGAAACCAAATTCAAATTAGGCGGGAGATTACATTCCAAAAGAGTGATGGGAAAAGCGAGTTTCGCCCATCTCAAAGACGGCACAGGAATCATTCAACTTTACGCGACCCGAGACGATTTAGGGGAAATTTCCTACGCAATTTTTAAGTCTCTTGATCTGGGAGATATCATCGGACTGGAAGGTTATCTTTTTAAAACCCAAAAAGGAGAAATCACATTACACGTCACATCTGTGGAACTTCTCGCCAAATGTATTCGTCCTCTTCCCGTGGTAAAAGAGAAAGACGGAGTCATATACGACGCATTTGCCGACGTCGAACAGAGATATAGAATGCGGTACGTGGATCTTGTGGTGAACGATCACGTCAGGGATACGTTTATCACGAGAAGCCGGATCGTTTCCGAAATCAGAAGTTTCCTCACCAACGAAGGTTTTTTGGAGGTGGAAACTCCGATGATGCAACCGATTGCGGGGGGCGCTGCGGCGAGACCTTTCGTAACCCATCATAATACGTTGGACATGCAGTTGTTTTTGAGAATCGCTCCCGAACTTTATCTCAAACGTTTGATCGTGGGGGGCATGGACCGAGTTTTCGAACTCAATCGAAACTTTAGAAACGAAGGAACCTCGACAAAACATAACCCCGAATTTACGATGATGGAGGCCTACATCGCATTTGCAGACATGAATACGATGCTTGACCTTACCGAAAGACTCATCACACACTTAGCGCAAAAAATCCACGGAACGTTAAAAATTCAATACGGCAAAGATCTGATCGATCTTTCTCCTCCTTGGAGAAAAGTAACTTACACGGATATCATCAAAGAGTACAGCGGAATCGATTTCAGTCTGATCACTTCTTTGGAAGAAGCGAAGAAAAAAGCCTCCGAATTGAAAGTGGACGTTTCCAAATGTAATACGATCTGGAAAGTGGCGGACGAAGTCTTTTCCGAAAAAGCGGAACCGAATCTAATCCAACCCGTTTTTATCATCGATTATCCGAAAGAGCTATCTCCTCTCGCGAAATCCAATCCGGATAAGCCGGGTTATGTGGAACGATTTGAACCTTACGTAGCCGGAAGAGAAATCGGAAACGCATTCACAGAGTTAAACGATCCTTTCGATCAAAAAGAAAGATTCGAAGATCAGGTAAAACAAAGAGAAGCTGGAGACGACGAAGCATTTATGATGGATGAGGATTATATTCGCGCTCTGGAATACGGAATGCCTCCGACAGGAGGGCTCGGAATCGGAATCGACCGTTTGGTGATGCTTTTGACCGATTCCCATTCTATTCGGGACACCATTCTGTTTCCATTGATGAGGCCGGAATAAACTCCACCCAAAAATCTGGGAAACTCAGGCGCAGAGCTTTCTTAACTCAAATCTCGCTCCCGAGATAGGCCGCTCTGAAGGAACTCAGACACAACGCTTCCTAAGGGGCGCGTTGTGGGGCGTAGGTTTCACAGAAGATTTGTCGTAATTCCGACAGATTTATTTTCGGATCCAAATACTTGTAGGGTTGGTTATGGAATAACTCCGGTCGCGAAAAGACTGTCCGTTTGAATCATCAAGATTCCGTAGCTCACACTCTAAGATGCGAGAATCGGGTCAGGAAATTTGCAACCGATTCACTCCATGAAAAACCGAATGGAAAGGTTTTGCGGCTACGGTGGATCAATTATCCCGGAAGACGTTTCTTTTTGCGAGGCAGATCTTCTATAAATCGGATCGCCAACGTATCGACTAAAACGTCGATTCGATCTCTCAGCGCGGAATTTGCAGTTTCAAAACGAACTTCGAAACGGTGAAAGTCCTTTTTGACCTCGGATCGGAAGCTTGCCATTTCCGTCTTTAACTCATGAATTTCCGTTTTTGTTTCTTTTCTCAAATCCTGGATATCCGTTTTCGTTTCCTTTCTCAATTCCTGAATTTCCGTTTTCAATTCCAACTTCAATTCCTGAGTTTGAGAGGATAATTGTTTCCAGATTACATGAAGAAATCCGAAAAGGGAACCGAAGCCGACCAGGGTTGTGACGATCAACGCAAGAAAAGAAATATCCGTCATGCTCAGAAGAATCGTATACGAAAAAATCGGAATCAATTCTTTTTCTATAATAGGTAGATATATTTAGGAAAAAATATATACTTTTAGAAAATTTTTCCAACAAACCAAAAAGGGAAAATCGTTTCTTAGGATTTTTTTTGAAAGAGAGATTTAAAGAATACGACCGTAAAAAACTGAAACATTCTAAAAAGACGGAATAATCTCCAAGGTTTGCTCAGAATTCTCCACAGCCAGACCAGCCCTCTGAGTTTGAAAAAGTTCGGAGCTTTTCTCACCTTACCGGAAAGAATATCTAAGGAACCGCTGACTCCTATGATTACGGAATGCCCGAAAAACGCCGTGTTATTTTCGATCCAGATTTCCTGTTCCGGAAAATCCATAGCAAGAAAAATGAGATTCGGGCTCGTCTTACGAATCGATTCCTTTACCATCAATTCCCTTTGGGGATTCATATAACCGGCGTGTCTTCCAACGATTCGCACCCCGGGAAAATGTCTCGAAAGAGTGAAATAAACTTTTTCGATGACGTCCTCTTTGCCACCGAGCATAAAGATGGAATAATTTCTGAGTTCACAAAGACGGACCAAATCCATCATCAAAGCAATCGTAGAAATCCGCTCTTTCAGAATTTTGCCGAGACGGGCCGCAGCCCACTGCAGCCCCGCTCCTTCCGCAAGAACCATAGTCGCCTTTTCCGTGATTCTATGGAGTTTTTTCCCCTTTCGAACCGACATGATTTTAACCGGATCCAAAAAAAGAATGTGGTGAAACTTTTCTTTTTCCTCTAAGAGCCGATAAATCTTGGCTACGGATTCGTCCTGAGTCACATTATCGAATGGAACTCCGAGAATATCGGTTTTTCCTAATGTTTCTGTTTGAATGACCTGATAATCTAAGAGATAATCCCTATCGTCTTTGGCGGAAAGATGTACGATTTCATCCGGCTTCTTCATCTAAAGGCATCCTATAAGACATAAGTTCAAAGTCAATTGAAACTTAGCGATTTTACTTTCGTATTTTCGTAGCAGCCGCTCTAAATTCTCTTTCTAAACAAGCCATGGAGATACTTGAAAGTAAAAACTCTCCCTTTTTCAAAATCAAATCCAAATTTCCAACTTGAATTCCACCGATTAAAGTTACAGGTAATAGGGATTCTCTTACGACTTTCTCTAAAATTTCCGTCCCGATTGCGGGCTTTGCGTCTCCTTTATTATCGGTGGGAAAAATCGGTCCAAGCCCGGTATAATTCCAAAGGGAAGAATCCAATAGGTTCACTTCCTCCAGCGTATGAGACGAGGTCCCGAGATAGAGCTCCGAGTCGAATAAAACTTTCTTTTCTTCGGAATTCAAAGATTCATAATCTTCTTTTCCGACATGAGCGCCGAAACAATTCCACTCGATCGCTTGTTCCCAAAAATCATTTAAAATCAAAAGCAAGTGAGGATATCGATCCTGAAGGGACTTAACAAAAAATTCCAATTCAAGAATGGAAGCCGACTTAGCGCGAACTTGAACAAAAGGAACGAGATCCGGATATTCTAACCAAATCCCGGGGAGAGTTAAAAAATCGAGATTTTTCTTTTTACAAAAATCCCAATCAAGAATCGGATAAATTCCAGGCAACGGCCAAGAGAAAGTTTGAACCTGTAACGACAAATTTTACGATCTCAAGCCGCCTCTATTTTCCCATCGACACGACTTCAAATTTTTTCCCAAAAGAATCCCCGACTTACTTTGAACGGCAAACATGCCCGAACTAAGTTTCAAATATTCTAATAAAGAAAAAATTCTCGTAGATTCCAATTCGAAGGGAGAAAACAATGTTACGTTCACTTTCATAGACTGATTCTAGAAAGTTTGGCTTAAGAATCTTTTAACGTCCAATCTTTTTTGATTTACGCGAAATTCCAAAACGAGCGACCATACATTTTATGAGGAAATTGTCTTCGATTTTACTTTTTTTATTCTTTGTTTTCGTCTTGATGACGGATTGTAGTTCAAGAAAAGACGAAACAAAGGAAAAAGCGCTTTTTAACTATATTCTATACTGTGGTCCTGGTGGAACAATTGATTCCTGCAATGCAGCTTGCGGAGAGACTTATGGGACAAACGTAACAAATGCAAATTTACAAGCGTTGACTTCCTGCACGAGCGCTTGTACAACAAACTGCAACGTTCTCGGTTTGTATCTTCAATTGAGCAACCTCAATCGTTAAAATAGCGAAACAACGAGGCCGCAAAAATTCCCGCGGTCTCGATTTTTAAAATCGTGTTTCCCGCTTTAACTCCGAGTATATTCTTTTCTCGTAATAAATACATTTCCTTTTCACGAAATCCGCCTTCCGGCCCCACGATCCAAATCGAATTCTGAAAAAATTCCGGCTTTGGTTCTGACTTTCCCTTCGGATCGAATTGATAAATGGAAAGATTTCGATTTTCTTGCGAATTTAAAAATTCTTTTAAGGAAACCGGAGCAGATATTTCGGGAAGAAAAATTCTTTTCGATTGAATCGCCGCTTCTTCCACAATCTTTTGAGCTCGACTCAAATTAAAATCCTTCCGATCCGATTGTTCGAAGTTTAAAAAGTAAAAATGACTTAAGCCCAGTTCGGTTCCTTTTTGTAAAAGCCATTCCAAACGGTTCCCTTTAGGAATCGCAGTTGCAACCGCGGAAATGGATTCCGGTTTTACGTGAACCTCGGTTTTTTTGAGAACCCCTTGTTGTGAATTTCCCTTTACTTCGTAGATCCATTCCGACCCAACTCCGTTTAGCACTCTAAGATTTTTATCTTCGGAAAAAATCCGAAGCGCCTTTAAATGGGAAATCTCCTCTTTGCTCAAGGAAAACTGCGATTCGCAGCCAAAACCTCTTCTGAAAAGAATCGCTTCTTCCAAAACAAGTCCTTATCGATTCAAGTTTGCAAGTTCGAACAAGGAAGAATCCGGTCTTACTTCCTTATCTATTTCCGTATATTCTAATACGCTAATAGATCCAGTAGTTAAGTCCAACATCTCGAGTCGGCTTGCGTATTCTTCCTTTGTAGTCTTCTGATTTTGTTTCACTTTGATAAGTCCGTATTTTATGTTCATCGTTTTGAACAATACTCCGTCCCGATCGTGAAAATCCAATCGTGCGGGCCTTAAAGAATCTAAATTCAAAAGCAGAATCAACTTGGAATAAAAATACGGTATGATCGGCTTGAGCGCAATCCTTTTGAAAGTTTGATCGGCAATTTTGAGATCGCTCTGAACGATCGGATTATAATTGGCCTGATAGGAAGCGCCGGATAGATCGATAAAACTGAATCCGGTCGCTAAGTGGGATTCGTATTTTTCCTCGTCCACTTTCCGAAATATCTTTTTGGAAAGCACGTTGAACGCATAGATCTGTTCTCCCTCGTCCTTAATCAAGATCTTGTATTCTAGTCCCCTTCCCCTACTTTCAAATAAATAGAGCGTGTCCTCTTCTTTCCTGAACATGTTTACGTCCCAACTCCAGGTTTCTCCACTGCGTCGAATGAGAATTAGATTTCCTTTGATCAAACCTTGGTTGGATTTTACGAGTGCCTGATCGAGTCTGGCCACCAACTCTTGGGCGACCCTTACATTGGATCCTTGCGAATTTGTTTCCTTACTTAGTACGGTGAGAGCAAAAAAACCTACCGCAAACGCAAGAATCCGATCCAATTTATTCCGCCCTCATCGTCGGCGCACTGAAAGAATAAAGACCATGAACTGAACCTTGAACCTGTGCGGATTCAGATCTTCTTTCAAAACGAAGCTTTCCCTCCCGAAGAGCTTTATGAATTTCAGGTATCGATTTATAACCCATGTCTTGAAAGGACAATCTAAGACCTTGAGATAAGTATGGAATGAAGTTCAAAATCGATCCTCTATCCACGACCGACCCGCTGACGCCTTGGGCGACCTTCACCTTTTGGCCTTCGTTAAAATAACGTTTATCACCGCCCGCTTTCATCGCTTCGATCGACGCCATACCCCTATATTTCTTGAGACGAATTCCATTCTCATAAAAATACTCTCCGGGAGCTTCCGTGGTCCCGGCGAACATAAATCCCATCATACAGGTGGAAGCGCCAATTGCGAGAGAATTTGCGATATCGCCAATATTGGAAATTCCCCCGTCCGCAATGACCGGAACATCGTATTTTGCGGCATGTTTTGCGGTTTGATAGACCGCAGTCGCCTGAGCTCTTCCCACCGCCATCGTATCCTGTGTGATACAAATGGATCCCGGCCCCATTCCGATTCGAAGTCCGTCGGCACCGGCTCGGATCAGATTCTCCGCCTGCGCACGAGTCACCACATTCCCCGCAACTATGTCCAAATTCTTAAATTCTTTCTTGATGAACTGAATCATTTCGATCTGGTAATTCGAGTTTCCTTGCGCGGAATCGATGATGATTACATCGACTCCCGCTTCATAAAGGGCAGCCACCCTATCTCTGGATTCCAGAAGAGTGGAAACCGCCGCGCCGCAACGAAGCCTTTTTCTTTCGTCTTTTGAAGCATCCGGAAATTCCTTATTCTTCTTTAAGTCAGAACGGCTTACAAGAGACACCAATTTTCCACTGGAATCTACGATCGGAAGTTTTCCGATCTTAGATTTCTTGATGATGTCGTTCGCATCCTGCAAAGTGATTCCCTCCGTACCAGTGATCACATTCTTAGTCATCACTTGGTCGAGAGTGATTTCTCGATTCCTCTCAAAATCAATGTCCCTATTGGTAACGATTCCGATCAGTTTGGAATTTCTTGTGCCGTCTTCGGTTACCGGAATTCCCGTAAACCCTTTGTGTTCCTTAATCCAATCCAAATCACGGATAATGTTCTTCGGTCCCAAAACCACGGGATCCGTAATGAATCCGTTTTCAAAACGTTTTACCTTTTCCACAAGAGCGACTTGCTCTTCGATCGTGTTATTGTAATGAATGATTCCGATTCCTCCCATGAGAGCCTGCGCAATCGCCATTTGGGATTCCGTTACCGTGTCCATCGGAGAACTTATAAAAGGTCTCTTTAATCTTATATTTCGAGTTAGTCTGGTTTCAAGCTCAACTTCGGACGGATGAAAGTCGATAAATCCAGGGAGGACGAGAAAATCTCTGTACGTTAGACCGATCTGAAGACTGAATAATTCATCTCCGGACAATCCATCTAAATATTCGGAGTTGCGGTAAGTTTGGTTTGACATTCTGATTCCTTACCTAGTACATAAAAGGTAAACTGAGAAGTAAGATCAAGAGAATTTCCCCTCGTTTGCTTTGAAAAACTATGGAAACGATTCAGAGAAAAAAAAGGGAGAAGGAAACGATCTCCGACCCCACTAAAAAGTTTCACATTATCTCAAAATTTCTCGTACAAACAGATATCATCGCACGTGTTCCCGGTTCCACAATTCAGATCATTAAAATCTTACAAGTTTCCAAAGACGCCACAAAAATACTGATCCAAACGGAAATACCGAACGCCTTTCCGTTAAATAGTCATGTCACCCTTACTAAACTCCTTGCAAAATACGTGGAGCTCAATTGCGAAATTATAGACGAAAGACCGAACAACCAATTGATTCTTTCCGTTTCGGACATCTCGATCGCAAGTAAAGAAAGGAGTCTCAGTCGAATATCGCCTCCCGAAGGGACCGTTTGGATTACAAATATCCGTACGAGCAGAACTACGATCGACGCGAATCTTTTTAACATTCCCACCTCCGTAAAGGTAAACTTTGCGGATTATGAAACGAAATTAAAATCAAAGTACGACTTTCTAAAAATCGACGTGTTCGGAACGATCGGAGACAAGTTAGATCTCGTTAAAAAAACGCGTAAGATTCTTTTTATCCCGAACACTCAGAAGGAAGAAAGTTATGCGGCCTATGACCAGGAAGGTTTTATCGACTACGCTTCCGAACTGGGAGACGCGGAAGACATTCGCAAAAAAATCATAGAATACGCAAATCAGAAGATCAAATCCGAACTGATCGTCCCCGTTATTTATTTGAGCCACGAGGAACAGGCGATCCCGATCGGATTCGTTCACGCCCAAAACCGAAATAGGGAAATCGACATCCTGGAAGTGATGGAAATTAAAACCCTCACTTTCGAAATGGTAGATCGAATCCGGGAATCCAATACGATCCTAGTCAAAGAAAGATTTCCAATCGTGAACATTTCCTCGGGAGGTCTTAAAGTTAAAATCAATCACCCGGACTTAAATCAAGATCTTACAAAAAGGGCAGGTTTTACGTTCGATATCTTTTTTAAGATGCAGGCTCCTCTCACCGCTTTCGGACTCATTCGTTCCATCACCAAGGATGCGGAGGGAAATCTTTACGTAGGCCTTTCGATCGAAGGAAATTCCTCAAGACCTGGGGAAAGAAAAAAATATATAGACAACGTCAATCGACTTCTTGCAGAAAGCGGCCAAATTCACCCCTGACCTAATAATTACGATAATTAGGTCTCAAAAGAACTCCAAATTCCTAATATTCAATAAATTGAATATCTACGAATAATACGTTTTTGTCCGAAATTTTTTTACTATAGGTCACCAAAAGAGTTTCGTAATTGAGATCGTAATACGGATTGCTGATGATCCATTTCGCCTGAGTGTTTTTCATCGACTTATAAAGCTGTTCCAGAAAATACGGTCTCCAACTCCAATTTCTTCCCACAAAAGAATGATCCACATCCACGGAAAGGTCTTCGATCTTCATGTAGTTCGGGGAAACCTGACTTCCAATAAGATTCGTAACATAAATTCGAAACACAAAATCGCTGAGAAGACCCGGATTGCCGATTTGAATCGAACAAAGTTCTTCTTCCTCATTTACAAGAATTTCGGAAAGATCCAACTTTTCCTCCAATTCCTTTTCCAATTGAATCCTTCTCACCAACTGATTTTGTTTGTGATTTAAAAAATGTTCATGCACTGCGGAAAGTCTTAGTTTTAATCCTTCCTGACCGACCATGTTCGGAAGCGCTTCGGCAAAATAAAATCCCTGCAAAAAACGTGCGCTATAAGTCAGAGATTGAAAAAGTTCTGTTTCATTTTCGATTCCTTCAAACAAAAGAGAACAACCGAGAGATTCTGAAAGTCTCGAAATCGTAAAAAGGATTTCCTGAAAGTTTCGTGATGTAACCGAATGCCTGAGCATCTGCAGATCCACCTTCAGGATATCGGGATGAAAAATCCCGATCCGATCCAAATTGGACGAACGAGAACCCAAATCGTCGATCGCCACCAAAAAACCTTCTTCCTTATAGCGGGAAATTAAAGGTCTTAAACTTTCAATACTTCCGTCGAAATGTTCCTCCACGATTTCAATAACGATCTTAGAAGGATCGATATCCAACTCTTTTACAAGTCGGATCGTGTAAGGATCCATTTCCTCCTCTTCCATATGATCTCTCATGTACGCGGGAGAAATGTTTACGAATAACTTCTCTTCCGGAAATCGATTCTGATTTTTCAAAAGATGGAGAAGAGCTTTTTTACGAATAGCCCGATCGATATCCCTTTTGAGAAAGTAGATTTCTCTTCTTTCCTGAAGATCCTCCACTCCAGACATTGCATTTAAAAAGAAAGGTCCTAAGGAATGAATTTTTCCGGATTGATCCCGAAACCTTCCCAGAGTTTCATAACCGAAAATAGAATCTCTTTCCACCGACAGAATCGGTTGAAAGAAGGGAATGATCTCCCCGGATTGGAACCAAACATCCCATTCCGATTTCGTTTTTGGAAATACTTCGGCAGATTGAATCATTCAGTTACAAGTTTGTAAACGAACCCAATCTCATACAAGGAAATTCCACTAACCGTAAAAAAACAACGTACATTACTTATGGGAAAAGGAATTCAATTTTGAAACGTATCTTTTATTTCATCTTTACGATTCTGTCGATTTTATTCGGCATTATTTCCGCTTATCGGATGCGTTGGATTTCGGATGACGCGTTTATTAGTTTACGGTATGCCAAGAATTTTGCCGACGGAAAAGGATTAGTCTTTAACGAAGGGGAATTCGTGGAGGGTTATACCAATTTTCTTTGGACGATTCTATTTGTTCCGTTCCATCTTTCCGATTATATCGATCCCGTAAACGCGAGTTACTTTTTGGGAATTCTCTCTTTTCTCGGAACCTGTCTCTATCTGGTTTTTTTTCGAAAGGAATTCTCAAAAACGGAATTTCCATTTGCGCTTTCCTGCTTCGTCTTACTCCACCACAATCGGGTTTTCGCCACCGGAGGATTGGAAACCTCATTGCACGGATTTCTATTCTTAGCCGCTTCTTATTATCTAACAAATTCCAGAACAGTCTCCTTTTACAGTATACTGACCGGAATCGTTTTTTCCTCACTGAGCTGTCTTAACCGACCGGACGGTCTTTTATTCCACGTACTCGTCGGAATTTATCTCGTCCTACAATTCTTCCAAGAAGTAAGATCAAACAACGTACGTTCAATACTTATAAAACCTTCCTTTGGAATTCTTTGTATCGCCTATTTATCCCCCGTCTTTTTTTATATTTGGAAATTGGAATATTATGGAAATCTACTTCCTAACACTTTTTACGCGAAGTCGGGAGGAGGCGTCAATCTTCTACAAGGTCTCGTTTATCTCGGCTCCTTCTTAACGATGTACTACGGAATGATCCCGATCGTCGGATTGATTTTCTTTTCTTTCTTTCAAACGATCCGAAAACATTTCTCTCTCACTCAGGAAAAAAAGAACTTTCGTTGGATTTTACTCGTTTTGTTTCCGATTCTTTATTCGGGTTATTACACCTGGATCGGAGGGGATTTTATGTTCTCCCGATTTTATCTTCCGATTCTTCCTATCGTTTTCGTCTGGACGGAACAGGAAATTCTTTCCCTCCGAGAATCTCTTTCTAAAAGGAAAAAAATCCTGAATGTGGCGTTTTATTCGATTCCGATTTTGATTCTATTACGCTGGGATATTTACAAAGGACTTCCGCTACCGATCGTGTCCGGAATCGCAGACGAAAATCAAATCTACAAAAGGGAATCGGTGGAACGAATCCGAAATCGGATTCTTCCCTGGAAAGAACATTTTGAAAATTCCAAAGTTCGAGTCGCCTTTACCGGTTCGGAATGTATTTTGATTTACTACTTAAATCCGATTTTGGCAATCGAAACAGAAGCGGGTCTCACCGATCCGGTAATCGCAAGGATGGAATTTGAAAATCGAGAAAGAGTCGGCCATGGAAAACCCGTTCCGTTGCAGTATCTTCGAGATAGAAACGTGCATCTTCTTCTCTATTCGAACGGACTTCCGACCAAAACGGAGTACGACGAATTTCTCACGGGAGATTTTTCCACACCTTGGAGGATTCTAACGTATTCACCTTCCGTAATGAAAGAACTTCTTAAAATTCCTTCGTTTCGAGCGGTGGATTTCGAATCGTATTTGGACGCCTACAAACACAAATATAAAAAACTGGATCCGATTCTCCGAAAGAAAAAATTTTCCGAATTCGATTCTTATTACTTTCGAAACGGAGAAGATAAAAATAGGCGGGAATGGTATCTAAAAAATTTATAATTTTTTTCAAAACGGGTCTCTCTTTCTGTCGGAAGAATCTTGATTGCTAAAATTGGGTAGCGAAGACACCCTGCATTTATTTATCATTTACAAAACCAAATAAAAAATAAATGAGTCTGCTTCTCAACTTAAAAACGATTCCACTTGTAGTACTTACTTTTTCTCTCGCTTTGTTGTTTTTTTTCGATCCTTCGAATCCCTCTCTTTCCAGAGATTCGGTGGTATTTAGTTTTTTTGTTTGGTTTGTCTCATTAGGAATTTCGTTTCGGAAAAAGAAACTCAGAGTTCATCCTCTTTTCCTTTTGGCCTGTCTATTATTAATCGGACTTTCTACGGTCAACGGAATCAACCGGGCTCCGGTCGTCTACTTTTCCCAAAAGTTAAATTTAAAACTTCTCTATGTAGCGGCTTTGTGTCTTGCGATTTATTTATTCCTTAAAAACGTCCATCCGATCTTCCTATTCGTTCACACCGTTGCGTTTGCATGCTCCCCCCCTCTTTTTTCAAGCATCAAATCGGTTCCGCTTTTACTCTTCGTAGCCGCTTCCTTATTTTATCTTACTCCGAAAAAAATTCGGCTTCGTAAATTGTATGTCATCGTTTCCATTTCCTTTTTTGTGCTACTGATTTCGTCCTTACTTTCCTACAAATCCCAAGCGGCCCTCTTGCAACTTTGTCTTTTGTTTTCAGGAATTCTGATTTTCTTTTTGCTTTCTTCTTATCCGAGTCTGTTTATTAAAAAAGGACTTCTTTTGATCCTTTCCTCAAATCTTCTTTTGAATACCGTAAACTTGTTCTCCGCGGTTCACACGATCTGGCCCTTTGATTTTTTGCAACCTTCTCTTTTGCTTACCTACGCGGGTTTCCCCGTGTCGTCGATCGCGGTGATATCCGCATTTTCCGCGTTAGTCGCCTTTTACACAGCGTCCCAATATGGCCGGTATTCCTGGTTTTTAATTCCGGGAGGTCTCATTGCAATTTATCTTACGTACTTCAATCATTCGCGCGCAAGTTTATTGGCTTTTGGCCTCGCTATCCTTTGTATTTTTCTTTTCCGTTGGAGTAAAAGGAAAGTTTTCTTTCGGATTTTCATTCCGGCATTCTGTCTAATCGTTCTATTTTCGGTCGTAAGCGTGTTTTTCTTTCCCCAAGAAGCCGCTTCCCAGTATTTCGATCCAAAAACACTTCTCATTCGATTTTCCCTGTGGAACTTCCACTTTCAATCGGTGCTTCAAAATTCTCCGATCTTCGGAATTGGATTGGATGCGGATTCTCTTTTGGCTCATCTGCCCGGAGCGCATTCAGAAAAAATCGGCTACGACGATTTTTATAAATTTCTGCATTCTTTCAGATCCTATCCGCAAGCTCATAATCTCTACGTGGAAACGTTTACGAGTCTCGGAATTTTAGGTTCCCTCTTTTTTCTTTGGATCACCCTTTATCTTTCTCTTCTCTCCTATCGAATGTTAGTTTCCAAAAGTAAGAAGATTTTCGATATAGGGATATTCATTTCAGGAGTTCTTGTGTTTGTGGCTGTTCACGAGTTCTTCGATTACAATTTGGGGGAACAACATTTCTTCGTCCCGGTAGTGCTTGCATTATCTTTGATTCGAACCCGATCCAGTTCTACGATGGGAACGTTTCGTCAGAACAGTTCGTTTAAGGCCGTTTACGCAGTCTCACTGGTTCTTTTGGGATATCTTTCTTTTCAGTTGGTCTGGGAACAAAGACTCAGAAATCTGATCATAGCCTCCATTCAAGACGAAATAGAATTTGATAATTTTCTAATATACAAAGAAAAAAAAGTTTCCGGAAACCGTAAAAAGTTTTCTCATCCGATCGAAGAAATCACTAACAATCAAATCTGGATCCGTTCCGAAGAAAATTTAGTCCTGGCGTCCCTAATTCTTCGTAAAAGTCCGGGCCATTCGGATTTGATGGAATCCTTCTTAGATCGCTGCGTCCGAAAAAATCCGTATTCTTCCGTTTGTTGGAAAGAAAAAGTCGATGTTCTTAAAAAAAAGGATCCGAATTTAGATATCCGAAAAGAATTGGAAGAAGGGAAAAAAACGGATCCGTTCCATATCATTTTTACGGAATAAACAAGTATGTTCAATCGATTGATTTCCTCTCCCTATTCTCGCTATTTCATCTACCTACTCGTAGTATTATTCCTGATCTTTAATCGTTTGAAACTCGACAATAAAGTTCCGTTCGTTTCCAGCGACTCCGAGATTAAGTATTACCAAACCATAATGTTCTTCGAAAAAGGACTCAAGGCGATCACGAAATCGGAATGTTTCTATCCTGGAAAGGTTTACGATCCCGAATTTAGGTATTTTCCTTTCGACTATCCCTGGGCCTTTTTGAAAGGAAACGAGAATCGAAAATGTCTCTTTCAATATCCTCCTCTATTTGCGCTTTTAAATGGAATTCCGGCATATTTTTTCGGAGCAAAAATCATTACATTGGTGCCTCTTCTCTGTCTGCTCGGGTGTCTTTTGATTTTCGATAAAATTCTTTCCTTATTCATCGATAAAGCCTGGGTCGTTTTGATCGGCGCCTTAGTTCCCTTCACTCTCAGTTTTCCGGCTCTATCCTCCGTTGAGTTTTCGGAGGTTCCTCTCAATAATTTTCTTTTATTGTCTTTCGGATATTTTTTGATTCGTTCCCTTTTTGCGGACAAAATTACGGTTCAAAACGAAAATCTAAATTCGAATTTTAGAATATTCTCATTTGTTTCCGGTTTTTTGGCGCTAACCACATTCTTTCTAAGAACCGAATCTGCATTTCCCGTATTCTTATTCGGTTTTCTCGCCTTTTTTTCCAAAAAAACGAGAAACAATCTTAAAGAATATTTGGTCTTTTCGGTTCTTGGCGGAGTCCTTTCTTTCGGATTGATAGGCGTCTTGAATTTATTTTATTCCGGCCATCCGATGGGAATTCGTTTTCTTGTCAGCTCACAGGACGCGATGAGTCAGTTTTCCATCGGAAAACAGATCGTAATTCTTCAAGGATATCTTTTGGGCGATACAACCAAATCCGGATTCCTAAAGGCATCTCCTTACGCGATTTTAATCTTCGGTATTTTTTCCGATCTGATTCGTAAGAAAGAACTTTCCGGCGAGTCGATTCTCGGCCTTGTGGGAATTGGAACTCTCTTCTCAATTTCCTTTTTCAGCCCTTATACGGCAGGAGTTCATCACTTCGGGCTCCGTTATTTGGAATCCGGTTTTATTTTTTTATCCGCCGGAATTTTTGTCTTTTTGTACCGAAAGAGTATCGAATTTCCAAATATCGGAAAAATTTTGATTTTGCTGGCTTCTTTGAGTTTATATTATAATTACAAATTCACGAGAGAAGGTTTTAAGATTTTATTCGGATCGATCGCACCTTATTTGCAAATACAAAACGAATTCCAATCCAAGAGAATCATCGTTCACAAAGGACAGTTTACGAATTACTTAATCGGTTTTTCTTACTTAAATTCCATCCATTTCACGGTAAATACGGAAAAAGACGCGACTCAATTGGAACAGATTTTAAAAAAGAACCAAGTCGACTCGTATTCTATCTTAGAATATGAGTCGGAACCTCCCCGAGACCCGAATCTTCCCGAGAAACAATTTAAAGAAAAAATCGCGGTTCGTTTTCCGGATCCGAATCGTTACTATAGAGAAAAAGACCGAAAGAAAATCCTGAATTTCTCCCTAAGAACCTACGAACTGAAAAAGAATTCAAAATTTTGAATATTCTGGAATCATTTCTCCGTCGAATCGTTCGAGAAACCGTTTATTCTCGTCCAATCGTATTGGAATCGTTTTCTTTTTAAAAGAAGGGCGCTCTTTTTTAAAAAGCGCTTTTGAATAGAGTTGTTGAAAAATTCCGTGATTCAGATTAACAAAACCGCTTCAAACATCCATTTCAATGAAGCGGAAACGGATAGAGAAATTAATTTTTCAACAACTCTAATGTAAACGTGTGAGCAGGGTCGTAAGAAAGTTTGGGCGAATAAGAAACTAAAGTGTTGCTCTCTAACATAACCAACCCCACAAATACTTGGATCCGAAGATAAATCTGTCGGAATTCCGACAAATCCTCTGTAAAACGATCGGCCCCACCCTGATTTTTGGGTGGCAGGGAAAATAAACTCTATTTCGCTTTCTATGGGGCGCGAAATAGGGCGGGAGGCGGAAAGGCTCGGGAGATTTTTCTCTATCAGAAAATCATACTTTTTGCAAGTAGAAAGTGGGATTCTTGTCGGAACACTTGAAATATATCAGTTTTTGATCCTTATTATCCCAAAAGCCTCCTTAATTTGTAGGGTTGGTTACGGGCTCTCTAAGAATCGCGTTAACTCAGCGAAACGGCTCTCTATGGATCGGCATAACTCAGCGGCTGCCTCTCTATGGATCGGCATAACTCAGCGGCTGCCTCTCTATGGATCGGCAGCCAGGTCACAACATAGAATCGCTTTCTCATTTTCTTACGCCGAACTCACGTTAATGCAGGAGTCTTTAATTCCAATTTTAGAACTTCGCGACAGCTCCCAAAGTCATACCGTATTGATGGTCCGTTTTTTCGCCCTTTTGATCCACAAATTGTTTGCCGGTCGCCCAATCTCTTCGGAGATCGAGTTTGATCAGTAGATTTTCGGTAAAATTCCAAACGGGAGTAACGGTGAAAGTTTTGTATTGCCCCGCGTTTCTGACTCCTGCGTAGTTTTTGTAATCGTCGCTCATCACTTCGAGAATTTGCTCTTTGGTAATTCCTAAGGATCCTAAATTAGAGTCCGCCGCAAAAGCCGTCGCCACCGCGTCCGCGATCGCAAGATCCGCGGCTTTTTTATATGCGCTGACGTAAGTGTTCGGTCCCATAAAAGGATTGAAAGTAGTTAAAGCGCCGTTGTTGTGTTTATCGTCTATGTATTCCACGCGAACGTTCACACCCCAAGCTTCGTTGATTTTAAACTTCGCAAAAATACCGTAAGCTTTGTAAGCGGTTTTAGAATCGCGTTTGTTGTTCAACCCCCAAAAAAGAGTGTCTTTGTTGAAAACTTCCGCTCCTGTTGCGTCCACATTATAACGTTTCTGATCCAAGTTATTGTTTGCAAGCGCTCCGGATTTTTCACTCCAAGTGTAATCCAAGTCGATCGTAACTCTGTCCGAAGGAGTGATGGAAAGAATCGCGTGGTTCATGAACCAATAGTCTTTGTTGTATTTCGCTCTCCTAGGATTGGCGGTATTGTACATTCCCATGTTCGGATCTCCCGAAATGTTCGCCAGTTCCGTAGCCATAGCCGCTTTGGAAGGATCGACGCGAGCGTAAGCTCCGTCGCTGGAATAGAGAGTGTTCCAAGTAACGGAAAGTCTGTCTTCAATCAACTGACCTTTGAGCTGAGTTCCGATCGCTTTTCTTTCGGTCTGGCCTTCCACAAAGTAGCTTTTTCCCGCCGCATTACCGCTGTAAGTCGGATCCGTAATCACATTCAATGGAGCGGTGGTCGTAGTCGCAGGAGAATTATAACCGGTACCGCCGCCACTGTTGTAGAGATAAAAGGTTCCCGCCCATTTCTCCGTAAACTGAGTGGTCAGACGAACGCCGGTATGAATAAAGGGAATGGTATTCTGGAAAATCGCGCCTATCGAGTAATTCGGATTGCTCATAGATTCAAGAACCTCGTAACCGATATGGGTGGCCATCTTCCCGGCATCCAAGGTCATTCCTTTTAAAACGGGGAAATACAAACTTAAGTATGCCTGTTTGAGCATGTTGTAATTGTAAATGCTATTGCTTTGAGAATAAGGAGCTTCTTGAAATGCGTTGTTCTGACCGTTTTGGAGATCGATCCTAAAACCCCAAGGAGAACTTTTTTCAGCAGCCTTCTGGATCGTAAGAGCTACCGCGTTGACCGCAAAATTCTTGTTGCTTGTTTCGAAAGCACGGGTCGCATCAATGTCTCCTCCCTGTTTTGGGTTGAGGTTGTACATGTAATACACATCAGCGAACCCGGAAAATTCAACTTGATCATACCATTTCTTATCTTCTTGTTCCACCGTTTGGGAAGCAGGCGCCGGAACGACGGAAGCATCCGCTCCTGATTTTTTTCCGGCCTGAGCAAAAACCTGAGAAAAAACCAAGAAGCAGAAAACAGAAGCAATAAGGTTTATTGTTTTTATTCTCACCATTCTTCTAAATCTCCTATGCTTCTACTATGCAAAATGTATGCCAATGCTTCAAATCAGTCACATGGCCAAAAAATAAGCATATTTTCTTTATTAAGAATACATATGATGCCCATAAAATAGAATATACTTTTCACTGAATTCCATTTTTTAAATTATATGCCTAATTTTTATACATAAAGAAATTCGATTTCTCGTAGAATTTTTGATTTTTATGAGACTTTAAAACGCAGTGCGAAATTTTTTAGACGTTGCGACCTCTTATCTTAACGTGAGTTCGGCGTAAGAAAGTTTGGATGAATAAGAAACTAAAGTGTTGCTCTAACATAACCAACCCCACACAAATACTTGGATCCGAAGATAAATCTGTCGGAATTCCGACAAATCCTCTGTAAAACGATCGGCCCCACCCTGATTTTGGGTGGTGGGGTGATGAGCGACCCGTAGGGAGCAAATCATTGAGCCTGGAGGCGGAAAGACTCGGGAGATTTTTCTCTATCAGAAAATGATACTTTTTGCAAGTAAAAAGTATCATTCTTGTCGGAACACTTGAAAAATATCAGTTTTTGATCCTTATCATCCCAAAAGCCTTTTTAATTTAAGGTTACGGCTCTACGGATCGCAACATAATAATCGCTTTCGCATTTTGTTATACCGATTCACGTTATTTTATAGGGATCAGTAAAATGTGGGAACTACAACAAATCGCGATTTTACGAACAAATTCTAAAAGTAGGAACTCTTACTTTTAGAAAATTCTTTCTCATTTTCAACCGCCAAACTCACGTTAAAAACTACAAACTCGAATATACCTACTCGAAAGAACTCATCCGATTCGAATGCGGGAACAAGAATAACTACTTGGAAAGAAGAGAAAAAAGGAAATCCTTTCGGTTTTTGTCCGGATTTTCCAGAACATGAAACAGAAGTTTTTCAAGTACGGATCCTATTTCTTTAGGAGGAAGATTCGGACAAGCCTTGAGGATATCGTCTCCCCGTAGCGCCAATTCGGTCACAAGAAGAGCTTGAGACCGTTCGGCCAAATCCAGAATTCTCTGAAAATCGAAAACATCCTTGAGAATGGGTTCGTAAGTATATGCAAGATTAAGAATATATTCTGTCAAAATTCTTAGATTTTCTCTTCCTGCATACACACAGATCGGATGTAAAACGATCTTTCGAATCTCCGCGTCGGTCAAAGATACGTCATCTTTCCGATTCAGCATCGTAGAAAGCATATCCGAAAAAAATAGGGAATCCTTCGTGTTTTGATTGGAATATCGGAGATCTTTCATAAACTGTTTTGCCGAATTTCTATCTTGAAAACTTCCGAACAGCCAAGCGTGTAAAAAAGAAAGCCTAAGACTCGAAGGGAACACGGGAACTTCCTGAATTTTTTTCTCTACGTTCGTATTTTCCGTCGGATACAATTTGAGATTCGTAAATAATTCCAAGATTTGAAATTCCTTGAGTAATCTCAAGGAGGGAGCCGGATTTTCGCTTTTGAGGGTTTTGTTTAATTCGTCGTGAACCCTTTCTTTGGAAATCTTTGCGGTTACGTTTCTACACTGAACAATCGCCTTTGCGGTTTCCGACTCCAGAGTGAAACCGAGACTACTTACAAAACGAATCGCGCGAATCGGGCGAAGACCGTCTTCGACAAATCTTTCGATCGGATCTCCGATCGTTCGAATGATTCTGTTTTGAATGTCCTCGAGCCCCGAATGCTCGTCGATCAGACGTTTCGTTTCCAACTCTAAGGCCAAAGCATTCATCGTAAAATCTCTTCGTTTTAAATCCTCGCTTAACGAAACTCCGAATTCAACGGCTTCCGGTCTTCTTCCGTCCACATAGTCCACGTCCTTTCGGAAGGTGGTGATCTCGTAAGAACGGTCTTGTATCAGAACGGTAACCGTACCGTGTTTGATCCCCGTAGGGACCGTTCTTTTGAACAAGGTAAGAATTTTTTCGGGCAACAAAGAAGTGGTCAAATCGAATTCATCCGGTTTTTTTGAAAGCAACAAATCGCGCACGGATCCGCCGATCAGATAACATTCTCCGCCTTCTTTACGGATGGTTTGTGTTATCCGGATTATATCTTCCCGAAAGTTTTCGGGAATTTTTTTGATAAGTTCGTCCAGATTCACGTTAGTCATTTTGAATCATTTTTTTCCAGAGATTCCCGTATCGATTTTTGAGAGTTCGGTTATTTTCAAGAATGATATCGATTTTCTTTTTCCATTCCGGATCCACCGTAATTTGACTGTAAGGGAGTTCCGTTTTTTCGGACAGAATTCTATCGATTCCCTCCTCCGTCTTTTCCATAGCGAGATGACAGAGTTCCTTTGTATCTTGCGTTTCCTTTTCGGAAAGACAAAGTAGAAGCATTTCTTCGAACCTTTCTTCTTTTTGAAGAACGGTCAGCTTGTCCTTCAAAGATCGGCCGCAATTCAACATCGCATAAAACAAAAGGACGCAGAACGGAATTCTACACAAAAAAGAAAATAATTGGCTCTTATTTTTGAAAGGCTTCGTTTGCGAGCTTATCAGCGACCGAATTTTTTTCACGAGGGACATGGGTGATTTGAAAATTCTGTAAGGAAGAAACAAGTTTGTCCACTTCCTTTTTGTACTCCAGGAGATTGGGATGTTTCACCTTATACTTTCCGCCGACCTGCCTCACCACAAGCTCCGAGTCCATATACACATGAATGGTATCGAACTTCCTTCGAATACACTCCTCCAAACCCTTTTTGAGAGAGGCCCATTCCGCCACGTTGTTGGTGGTTTCTCCGATACGTTCGGAGATTCTGAATTCTTCCTTGTCGTCTTTATACGCCACGATTCCAATCGAGGAAGGTCCCGGATTTCCCTTGGATGCTCCGTCGCAAAAAATGGAGATCAAGATTTTTTTTCCCCGGGAAAAAGACCGATCGCAAACCGAATCGGTTTGCAGACGATCAGATAGATAAGTAATAAGCCGACTTTTACGATTCCACTTAAAAAAACCAAAACGAATTCCAAAACGCAGTTCGTAAAAGAATAAAAAGCATCCGGTCGAATCAAAGTGAACACGAAAGAAACCAATCCGAGTCCTAAGAGAATGAATTGAAGAATTGTGTTTTCGATCAAAAAACAAATCAGACTGAGGATCGTAAAAAATAAGGCGATACGAAGGCCACGTTTTTTTACTTCGAAGTTCGTAAAGAGGTTATGCATCTGAAAATTCCGAATCTTGTAGGTAATTCGTATTAAAAGCCATACTGAAAACAACCGCCTCTTTCGTCGAGTTTTCCCTAAAAAACTTTACAGTCCGGCACGGTTTGTCATCATCTCTTTAGATGATCCGGCATGAACTCCAAAACTTTGTGAATTCTCTTCCAATCAGTCCGGAGAGAAGCTGTTCTTACTATCCGGATCGTTTGAGCCAGATTCAATATCTTCCATTTCAAGGAAAGATCGAAAAGAATAACTTACAGTTTTTTTTCGATTCCGGCTTTCGAAGAACCGGAAACGTTCTCTATCGTACCTCTTGTAACGATTGCCGCGAATGTCTGAGTTATCGGGTTCCTTTAAATCAATTTGTTCCCAGTCGAAATCGGAAGAGACTTTTAAAAAAGAATTCGGATCTTCTGATTCGTTTCGGATCTCCCAGTTTGACCGCAGAGAAAGAAATTCTCTACCTACGTTATCAAAGATCCCGTTATCAAAATTTTGTAATCGGAGAATCGGATCGGGAACTTTTGGAAGGGATGCGTTGGAATCTTTTCGGGTATCCGGAAAATTCTTTAGAGATGACTCTTAGCTTAGATGAAAAAGTTCTCGGCTTTATGATCTTGGACTCCGCATCCGATTCTCTTTCCGCAGTATATTCGGTCTACGATCCGGATTATCCGGACCGTAGCCTGGGAAGCTTTGCGATTCTTTAT
This sequence comes from Leptospira weilii, assembly GCF_006874765.1. NCBI lineage: Bacteria > Pseudomonadati > Spirochaetota > Leptospiria > Leptospirales > Leptospiraceae > Leptospira > Leptospira weilii. The sequence goes on along the minus strand of NZ_CP040840.1, from coordinate 2,218,274 downwards.
TCCATCCTTTACGCAAAAGAACTGGGAATGAAATACTATCACCTCGGTTATTTTCTTCCGGGACATCCGGATATGGACTATAAAAAGTATTGGGCTCCCTCGGAAATTCGCGATCTTGGTACGAATGATTGGATCGGCTTCGAGGAATTCCAAAAAAAATACACCGATTTTTCCTGGTAAATCATACTTGTCAGTTCCGTTTCTTTTCATAGAACGGATGAATATGGCAAAAAAAATCGTCGTTGTCGGCGCATCTAGCGGCATCGGAAAAGAATTAGCGATTCTCCTCTTGGAGCAAGGACATACGGTCACTCTCGTAGCCCGTCGTGATAAGGAACTGAAAGCGATCGCGGCTTCGTTTAATTCGCCCGGTAAAACAAACGCATTCGTTATCAAACAAGACGTCACCAACTTTGATCAGGTCGACTCCGCGTTTCAAAAAGCGGTCAAATCCATGAAAGGTATCGACGAAATTTATTACGCTTCCGGAATTATGTACGATATTAAACCGGATGAGTTCGATGTCAAAAAAGACATCGCCATGTTAAATACAAATCTTCTGGGTTGTGTGGCATGGCTCAATCCCGCGGCGGTTCTTTTTCAAAAACAAAAAAGCGGGAAGATTATCGGGATCTCTTCGATCGCAGGAGACCGTGGAAGAAGAGGCAATCCAGTTTACAATACTTCCAAAGCGGGAATGAACACGTATCTAGAAGCTCTTCGAAATCGTCTTTCGATGTTAGGCGTTCAAGTTCTCACCGTAAAACCGGGCTTTATCGATACTGCCATGACCCGGGGCATGAAAGGTCTTTTCTGGCTTATCTCCGCGAAAGAAGCGGCGACTATCATCGTCAAAGCGGCCGACTCCGGTAAAGAATGCGTCTATGTTCCGGCCCGTTGGGGACTCGTGGGTTTGATTATCCGTTTGATTCCATCTTTTCTCTTCAAACGTCTTTCTATTTGAACGAACCTGAATCGATCAAAGGGTAATACTATGGCAAGGGCATCCAAAGCTTCTCCGAAAAAGAAAACATCTGCAAAAACTTCGAAAGCGGCAAAAAAGTCTCCGATTGAAATCACCCTTCCGTCTCCGAGTAAAGTGGAGACTTGGGGGATGAACCATTATTCGCTTTCGCCCGTCTTCTTTCCGGAAAAGGAAGAAGACTTTAGGGATCTTTTCTCTTATGCGAACAATAAGGGGTTGAAGTTGACGCTTCGGGGAGGAGGTTGCAGCTACGGAGACGCGGCCACAAATACCAAGGGAGCGGTGATTGATATTTCCAAGTACAATCGAATTTTGGAATTCGATTCAAAAACGGGAATCGTTAAAGCGGAATCCGGGGTTACGATCAAACAACTTTGGGAATTCGGAATCGAAAAAGGTTATTGGCCTCCTGTCGTAAGCGGAACGATGTTTCCCACTTTAGGCGGCGCCTTATCGATGAACATCCATGGAAAGAATAATTTTGCGGCGGGTTCGATCGGCGATCACGTTCTTGAATTTACGTTTATGATTCCGAACGGAAAGGTCTTCGTCTGTTCCCGTAAAAAAAATCAGGAACTTTTTTTTGCCGCAATCTCCGGCTTTGGAATGCTCGGAGTTTTTTTGAACGTAACGATCCGACTGAAAAACATCTACGCGGGAAAAATGAAGGTATGGCCCGTGGTCAGCAAAAATCTGCAAGATATGTTCGACTACTTCGAAAGGGAATATAAAAGCGCGGATTATCTCGTAGGTTGGGTCGACGCATTCGCATCCGGAAATTCTCTTGGAAGAGGGCAGATCCACAAAGCGGTGCATTTGAAGAAAGGAGAAGATCCGGACTTTCCCGAAAATTGTAAATTAGAAAGACAGAATTTACCAAGCACATTTCTCGGAATTATCCCTAAGTCTTGGATGTGGTTGTTTATGATTCCCTTTGCTAATAACTTGGGAATGAGACTCGTCAATTTTGCGAAATTCGTTTCCGGTTATTTGACGGAGAACAAACCGTATCTTCAAGGTCACGCGGAATATGCGTTTTTATTGGATTACGTTCCAAATTGGAAGTTCATGTATAAGCCGGGTTCCATGATTCAATACCAGAGTTTCATTCCCAAGGAGAATGCGGTGGATGCTTTTTCTGAAATTTTAAAGATCTGCCAGAAGCGGGGAATCGTTACTTGGCTTGCCGTATTCAAAAAACATAAACCAGATCCTTTTCTTCTCACACACGCATTGGACGGTTATTCGATGGCTATGGATTTTCCCGTGACTTTCGGAAATAGAAAAAAACTTTGGGAGCTTGCGGGCGAGTTAGACGAAATTGTGTTGAAGTTCGGAGGAAAATTTTATTTCGCCAAAGACAGCACTCTCAGACCGGAAACCGTTCAAAGAGCGTTTCCGAAAAAAAATCTGGAAACGTTTCATTCTTTGAAAAGAAAATTCGACCCGAAAGGGATTTTGGAAACCGATCTCTACAGAAGAATTATGGGAATCTGGTGATCTATGAGCCGATTGAACGCGTTTTTAGTAGAAACCAAAAGGAATAAAGATCTGAAGGTTTTCTTATTCCTGCTAGGATTAGGCGCATTTTTTCGATTCTTTCGTTTAGATCTGCAAAGCCCCTGGGAAGACGAACTTTTTTCAATCCGGGCCTCTTCTGAGACTTCATTCGACAATCTTTGGAATTGGATGAAGAACGATCCGCATCCACCGTTGTATCAAACACTCTTGTATTTCTGGTTTCAACTCCTTCAACCTACGGTTTTTGCCGGAAGATTGCTTAGTGCGATCGCGGGTGTACTTGTTCCTCTCTCGTTTTACGTTCTTTCGCCGCGTGACTTAAATGGAAGAATCAAAATTTCCGTCGTGGCCTTCCTAAGTTTATCTACGGGGCTCATTTATTATTCCCAGGAACTCAGATCTTATAGTCTTTTGGTTTTGTTCAGCACGATCCAACTTGCAATTCTTTTAAAATCCGTCTACGAAAACCATCTCCGTACATACTGGAGTTTATTAGGAATTTCTTTATTAGCGTCTTATACTCATTTTTTCGGATTCATCTGGTCCGCTTCCGTTTTTCTCGGAATTTTTATAACGAAGTGGATTTTTACGAAAAAATTTCCCAAAGTGGAATTCTTTTTCGGGATCTTATTCGGAATTTTATTTGTTCCGGCTCTTTATCTATTGTTCAATTCGGATAAGATCGGAATCGCTTCGTGGATTCCGGAGGCGGGTTTAACCGCGTTTCTCGTTTTTTTCGATTTGATCTTTCATTCCGGAATTCTAAAAAAATTTATTCCTGGAATTGTGGCCTCCTTAGCCTTACTCGCGGGTTTTGCTTCCCTTTATTTTCCGAAGAATCAAACGAAGACCGTTTTTTTGGAACCAAATCATAAAAGATCCGTGATTTTACTCGGAATGATCTTGCTGATTTTTTCCGTCGTCCTTGGGATTCTTTCTCTGATTCAACCCTTGATTACGGCCAGAAATCTTTTAGTCACCGCCCCTACTTTGTATTTTTTGATCACTACCGGTTTTTCCCTATTCCCGATCTACAAAGGAAAAAGACTCGAATCGATTCTAATTCTAATCTCCGTCGTTTCCCTTTATTATTTTACCCGATCTTACTACAAACCCTTTAAGGAACAGTGGAGGGAAAGCTCCCAATACATCATCTCTACGGTTCAGGATCGCCCCGGAGAATTTACTCTTCTCTGTTCTTCTCATGTGTACAACATGGAATATTTCTTAAAAACGGCAAAAATTGAGGGAGTAATTCCGAAGACTTATACGAAGAAAGAGGTTGATCTTTTCGTTCACGATCCGGCAAGAAAGAATCTAGTGATCTTGGAAACTTCTTGGAAATATTTGAACTCGGAAGATACGGATTCGTTATTCACACAAAAAACATTCGATCGAAAAGATCGGTTGTTCTACGGAATGAGAGTCATTACCATTCGTAAAAGATAATTCTCTAAACCTGAAATTATGAAGAAAAAAAACGTCACCTACGTCATCCCCTGTTTGAACGAGGAAAAAACCCTTCCTCTCGTTTTGGAAAAACTCGTTCGGCTCAAAAAAGAACTGAAACAATACAACGTGGAAATTTTAGTCTCCGACAACGGAAGCGAAGATAAATCCGTATCGATCGCTAAAAAATACGGCGCGAAAGTGGTTCATTGCAAAGAAAGAGGATACGGAGCCGCGCTCAATTTCGGAATCACAAATGCAAGCGGGGAAATCGTTTTGTTTGCGGACGCGGACGACACTTACGACTTCCTGGAATCTCCCGCGCTTCTTGCTGAGATGGAAAAAGGCGCGGAGTTTGTAATCGGTTCCCGTCTGGATGGATCCATTCACAAAGGAGCAATGCCTTTTTTACATCGTTATCTGGGAACTCCGGTCATCAACTGGATCATTAATTTATTATATTCCAAAAAAGGAAATCGTGTCAAAGATGCGAACTCCGGTTTTCGGTGCTTTTTGAAAAAAAAATATCTGGAATGGGAGGTTGAAAGTACCGGAATGGAATTCGCTTCCGAGATGCTTGTGAAAGCGCTTCGAAGCGGAGTCAAACTTTCCCATGTCCCGATCAGTTTGTATCCGGACGTAGAGGGAAGAGTTCCTCATTTGAGAACTTGGAGAGACGGAATGAGACATCTTCTGCAGATTCTCATCCATTCTCAACAGCTTTTTTATTATACTGGTTTTATGCTTTTTTGGATCGGCTGGGCGTTTACGATCTTGGGTTATTTTACGGGAATTGTTGCGATCGGTCCTTTCCATATCTTCGGGATCCATTCTCTCACCGTTTTCCTTTTGGTAGCAACATTCGGACAGACGATCTGGGCAATCGGTTTGTTTCTCGCGGCTCGTAAAACACCCGAGTTAAGTTTTTATTCCAGATTAAATCTCCTATCCGAGGATCTTCTTTTCTGGTATTCGGCGAGAATGATTTTATTCGTAGTTTTACTTTTCGCGTTCATCTTGTTTCGCTGGTGGAAAAATTCCTTTCAAGTTCTCGATTTGGAAAAAGAAATTTTGATGATCAGTTTTCTAAGCGTTCAAATCCTGAATTTAATCGGACAAACGATTACGGCGCACTTATTAAAAAGAACATAATAAATTCATTCGATGATGTTGGCGTTATTCCAAAAAATAAACCGATTTATAAGATAAGTATCGGATCGAAAGCGCAATGGGATAGTTCGTATCCGAGGCATTCGTGAAAACGTTTCGAAGCCGAAATCAACTTTCCCATGCCCGACCCATTTGCGCCCGGTGTCTCATCGGAGAACTTGACAACTTTGAATTCATATCAGGCTAAATAACTCATAGTTAGAACACAAATGCCTGATTTTTTTTTCGGTGTAGATTGAAATTTCCCTTTCACTGATAGACTGCACAAGTCTCACATTCTCTAAATCGGAGAGACCTCTTTAAAAACAAAAAGCTCCCGCATCTTCGAAGACAAAGAACAAATACTATTGTACCGAATTTTAAGAACCGGCCTTCGTTTCTTTCAAATTCGAATTGAATTTTATACTGAAAGCAAAAACTTGAACTTTCGGTAGGATTGACTTTTTAAACCGAATTACAAATTGCTTTTCGATTTAGTAAATTGAAATCCATCCTATAAAATTCCAAATTTACAATTGCACCATTCTATAATCTTAAAAGTTTCTAAAAAAATCCAAATTCGTAAATCCAGTATAACACCCGTATGTTTGTCATGAAAATATCCCATTTTGGTATATTCCGTTCCAGGATGTAGAATTACTGCGTTTTGTTTAAGTCCCTTCATTCACGCGAAGCGAAGATTTTTTGCAAAAATCTAATCGCTGCCAGAAAAAACGCAGACCTCACCCAGCTTGAGATTGCAAAACGTTTGGGTGAACCTCAGTCTTATATTTCGAAAATCGAATCCGGTGAAAGGCGACTCGACGTTATCGAATTCTGGAGAATCTATAAAATTCTCGGTAAATCCTTCGAGTTTTACTTTCAATTTGATGAAAAGCCGGAAGGTTCCGATAAAAGATCTAAAACTCTCAAAGCGGCCAGTAGTAAGCGCAAAAAAAAGCGCCCTAAGTTCTAAATCTACGTTCTCGTCGTAAAGAAATGATTTATTTTTCTTCGTAATGGGTAAGCGTTAGGCGAGAATTTTAGAATGCGGTAAAATCGCCGCTGGGCCGGAATCTAAACAGGCGGCGAAATCTGACAAAACCTATTTTTTCTTAGGCTTTTTTACCTTTGCGGACTTGGCTTTTTTTTCATTCTTTTCGTTACGAGTCTGGCTCACAGATTCTTCTTCGTAATCAATCGTAGAATAAATTTCATCCGGATGAGGTGAGGCATAATCCCCGCTGCTTAAACCCTTGGAAGCAAAATTCGAACCTTTTTTCAGATCCTCTTCGGTTCCCATGATGAGAATGTAAAGACTAGGCATCACGGTTAGGACCAAGAACAACGCGGACGCAAGCCCTCCGACCATCACGGTGGCGAGAGGTCTTTGTACGTCCGAGCCGACCCCGGAAGCCATCGTCGCGGGAATTAGCCCCAACAATGCGAGCAGCATCGTCATCAAACGAGGCCTGAGCTGAGTCACAGCGGAAAGAATCGCGGATTCCCGGACCGACATCATGATATCGTCGTGACGCAGGTGATTCGCTTTCGATACGAAAAGGATCCCCGCCATCGTCGCGATCCCGAAAAGTGAAATAAATCCCACACCGGCGGATACGTTGAAATAATATCCTCGAGCAAGTAGCGCGTAGATTCCTCCCAAGAGAGAAAGAGGAATACAAGAGAGCGCGACGATCACGGATCTCAAATCCCGGTAGAGCATAAACAGAAGTCCGAAGATGATTCCGATCGTTACGGGAATCACGATCGCGAGCTGCTTTCCAACCCGCGCGAGGTTTTCATACTGTCCCCCGTAGCGAACTTCAAATCCTTCGGGAATCTTCACTTCTTTCTTCACTCTTTCCTGGAGTTCGGAAACAAAACCGCCCTGATCTCTTCCGCGCACGTTCAAACGAACCGTAATCGTTCTTTTTCCGTCCTGTCTAAAAATCATCGTAGGAGAATCTTCCTGTGTAATGTCCGCCAACTCCGAAAGAGGAATTCTTTCCCCTTTGGGAGATATGATCGGGATGTTTGCGATCTCTCGTGCGGATTGACGATAGTCTTTCGCAAAACGAACCGCGATTCCGAATAACGCTCTTTCTTTCGGAGGAGTATCCATCGGACCTTCGTACAAATAACTGATCGGTTCCATACCGACCGCCGCCTCGATCACGTCTTGAATATCGCTGATATTGATTCCGTAACGCGCGGCCACCGCTCGTTTCAGGCGAATCACGAGCTGAGGAGCAGGACCTTCCTGTTCGATCCCGTACTCGCTCGCGCCTTTCATTTTGGAAACGATGTCCAGAATCTGTTGCGAGATATGCCGCATTTCCTTTAAGTCCTGACCCGAAACGAAAACCGCAAGGTCGGCGATCGTTCCCATAATCGCCTCGGATAGGTTGTCCATGATCGGCTGGGAAAAGCTCACCTTCACTCCGGGCAATCCCTCTTCGAGATCGTTTCGCATTCGAATGAGAAGTTGTTCTTTGGTGATCTTTTCGTGCCAGTTTTTATAATCTTTTAAACCGACATAGATTTCCAAACGGTTCGGAGGAAGCGGGTCCGTTCCGTCGTCGTTTCTCCCGTATTGGGAAAGAATCATATTGACTTGTTCGTTTTTGTAGATCATCCCTCGAATCTTGGGAATGAACTTCTTCGCTTCGGGAAGGGAAATCCCGACCGGAAAATACAAACGCAGTGTAAACCCGCCCTCGTCGAGAGAAGGAAGAAACTCCGTTCCGAGCGACATCATACCGACGATCAAAAGCCCCGTAACGCCGGTAAACGCGATCGTAACGACTCGTTTGGAACGATCCACAAGGTAGTGGACGATCTTTTCGTATTTTCGTTCCACCCATTCGTAAACGGGGTTATGCCATTCGATCGGTCCCGGATTTTTGGACTCGAAATATCTTCTGTAAAAATACGACATCAAAACGGGAACGACCGTCATCGTGAATAACAACGCACCGAAAATCGCAAAGGACAAAGTAAACGCCATCGGTTTAAAAAGACGTCCTTCGATTCGTTCAAAGGAAAAGATCGGAAGATAGGCAAGGATGATGATGAGAATCGCGAAGAGAACTTCCGTTCCGACTTCGGTCGCGCAGTCGTATGTGAAGCGGATGATTCCTTTTTGTTTTTCGGCGGGAGTCGCGTTCTTATAACGACGCATGATGTTTTCTACCATCACGACCGCGCTGTCCACGACGATCCCGAAGTCCACCGCGCCTAACGACAGAAGACTCGCCGAAATTCCGGAAGCGTTCATCATCGTAAACGAGAACAAAAGCGCGAACGGAATCGTCGCGACGACCACGATCGAAGCTCGCAAACTTCCGATAAAAAAGATCACGACCAAACTCACGACCGCGATCCCTTCGAGCAAGGTGGTTCCCACCGTTCTCAAAGTGTATTTTACGAGATCTCCCCGGTCGTATGTGTTCCGAAGTCTCGTTCCGTCCGGCATATAACGATCGTTGATCTCTTTAACTTTGGCTCGGACCCGATCCCCGAACGCGTTCGGTTCCACCCATCTTCTCATCGCGACCAGCCCCTGTACCGCGGAGTCCACGTCAATCAGACCTTCCTGGTCGTTTTGAACCGTATATCCCAAAACACCGCTCGGAATCGGATGCGAGATTTCCACGGAACCGATATCTCGTACGAATACGGGAACCCCGTTCACGGTTTTGACGACGATGTCTTCGATGTCTTCGGGAGTACGGATCGCACCCAAAGAACGGATCGGAAGCGATTGTTCCCCTTGTAAGAGAAAGTTACCGCCCGTGTTTAAGTTATTACTTTTGATCGCGTCGATCAGATCCCCGACGGTGACGTTATATCGAATCAGTTTTTCGGGAGAAGTCACCACGTGAAATTGTTTCGGCAAACCTCCGAACGTCACAACATCCGCGATTCCGGAAACCTGAAGCAGCTTGGGAATCACGATCCAATCCTGGATCGTTCTGAGTTCCATCGGAGTATGCGTTCCCGTAGCAGACTCGACCACGTAACGATACACCTCTCCCACGGGAGAACTCATCGGCGCGAGAGTCGGGGTCACCTCTTCCGGAATGACCGCGTCTCGGACCTTCTCCATCAAACGCATACGGGCGAAGTAATCGTCCGTTCCTTCTTCAAATACGAACTGAAACACGACAAGACCGTTGATGGTTCTGGATCTTCGTACGATCAAATTCGGAGTGGAATGAAGAACACGCTCGATCGGCATCGTTACCCGTTCTTCCACTTCCAAAGTTGCTTTTCCCGGAAACTTTGCGACCAGGCGAACCTGGGTATCCGCAATGTCCGAATATGCTTCTTTTCTAATATCGATCCAGGACCAAACCCCGACCGCTAAGAGTAGAATTGCTGCGGCTAACGTGAAAAAACGATACCGCAGCGCGGATTCAATGATTAAGTTTAGAATTTTCATGGATGTTATCTCGTATCAAACAAATAGCCGAGCTGAATGAGCAACTGAGGATTTTTATAATCCCCTTTGCCGATCCCACCTCCGACCTGGAGGAAAAAATTACCGAGCAAAAAGTCGTAGGTCAAACCCACGTATTGCTGATTCAAATGCACTTTTTGTCTGTCACGGCTTTCGTATTCGAGATATAAGGCCAAATCCGGATACTGCTCCGTAACGTAGGAGCGAATAATCAGGTCTTCGTAGGTAGGGTCTCTGTGGCTGTATCCCGGAAAGGAAGATCCGGACGGATAAGAATTCTGTCCTCCTCGGCCGATCTCCGGCTCGAACGGATCTACTTGAAACTTTCCGAATACAAGAGAAATGCTATGTGCGATCACGGGAGTTTTCCAAAAACTATAACCGATATCAACCTGACCTCCCCACCAATGAGAATTCCATTTTCCCCCGGAAGCACGCAGAACAACGTCTTTGTAATAATAACCGAGATTGAGATTGATACCTCCGGGAGAACCGATGCTTGCGCCGTATACAAGAAAGTTGGTCGATTGGCGTAGAGGTTTTCCTTTGAGAATATCCTCACCCGATTCTTCTTTGCCGATTCTGGTCTTTTTATCCGGATCTTCCGTCCATTCGGGGGAAGAATCGTCCTTGGAATTCGAGTTAGAGTTCGAATCGTATTTCGGATTCTGGCTCTGCGCCAAAACACCAACATTCAAAAATCCTAATATTATCAGAGTCTGTCCCAAAAGTAGGACAGACTCTTGCAGCTTAATCTTTTTGATATAGCAATATAAGAACCTGTCCCAAAACTGGGACAGAACCTTGCAGCTTAATCTTTCTGATAAAGCATAGAACTCAATGCCTTCGCTCTCTATCGGTCGCTCGGCAGGTTTTAGGACGAGCTGTAAGCTTTTAAGATGAGCCGTAAGTAGGACTAAGAATTTCAATTTTCTCATATTAAAAACCGAAACTCAACCCTTTCAAAAGGATGGAACCTTGAACGACCACTTTGTCGCCTTTGGACAACCCTTCGATTACATTTACACGATCCATGGTAGAAATACCTAAAGTCACTTCGCGTCTGACAAACTCGCGAGGAGATTCCTCCACAAAAACGTAATTTTGTCCTTCCACGGTGACGATCGCGTTGAAAGGAACGACGACCGTATTCCCCGCGGTGTCTTCGGGAAACTTCACGTTAGCGAACATTCCCGGTTTGAGTTTATATCCCGTGTTGGAAATCACGATACGAACCTTAACCGTTCTCGTCATAGGATCTACGTTGTCCCCGAGAGCTTCGGCGGTTCCGCTCCATTCTTCGTGCGGAAAAGAGGAGAATCGGACTTTGACCCGTTTCCCTTTTTTTAATTTGGAAAGCTGTGATTCGGGAACGTCACTGATGATCCAAGCACTCTGAGCGCTTGATTTTCCAAGCAGAGCCGGATTCAAACCGACCGCACGAAGTTTTCCTTCGTATTCCGCGAGTTCCGCCTGATCGTTGTTCTGCTGTGTTTCGGCCTCTATCAGATCCTTTTCAGTCGCCACTCTATGTTTGAACATGTCCTTGATCCGTTCGTAATTTTTGATCGAACGGGCGAGACTGTTTCGAGAGTGAACGTAACCCACGTAAAGATCGTTTAGATCCGAAGATTCGAAAAGAATGATTCTTTCTCCTCCGCTAACCGAAGGAGAAGTGGAAGCGATCAGACGAGCGGGAGCGTCCACGTTGATAAACTCTCCGTCCTTTCCGATCTCCTTCGTTTTGATGATTTCAAGACCAGGACTGTTTTCCTTGAATTCGATTTTTTCCCCGTTTTCTAAAATGATCGGCTTGCTCGGAGGAAGTTTCGTTTTCTTATCTCCTCGGCCGGATAAGGCCAAAATCGCGATGGAAACGATCGCGATGACAACGGCCGCCCCGGTGATTAAAAGTGTTCTTCTGGTAAAATGTATCTTCATGTCTGTTTCCTCACTTTTCTTCCGCGGCCGGTTGGGAAAGTTTCGGGATAAGAACTCCCTGCCCCACGGAGAAATTCACTCCTTCGATCGCGTCCATTCGATCGGTCTGCAGTTTTAGCATTTCCACGACGCTGGAACGATAAGTTTCAAAAAAATCCGTAAATTCCAATATTGTAATATAACGTTTTTCGTAACTGAGAATCATGTCTTTGGAAAGATCCGTGTATTCCTTCGTATATGTGTTTCTGAACTTTTTGTAGAGTTCGTCCTTGAGTCTCGCGGTTTCGATGGAAACGGCGACCTCGTTTTCCACTTCCAAAAGGGTGTTTTTGAGTTCCTGTTTTCTGGAGAGAATCGCTTTTTCCGAGGCTTTGATGTTTCCCTGGTTTCTGTCAAAGATCGGAATATTCAACTGAGCGGTGATCCCCCAATAATTTTGGAAGGCCGTCCCCCCTCTGTTGTACATCGGACCGAAAGCGAGATCGGGAATCGCGTTCGCGTGCTGCAATTCCAAGTTGGCTTCTTCGTATCGAAGCGCTTGGATCGCTTTTTTCAAATCCGGCCTTTTGTTACGGGCGAGTTCTAAGAGTTCGTCCCTTTTTAACTTTCCCGGTTCTAGATTGTCGAGCTGGTTCTCAACGATCATCGGAACGATTTTCACGTCCGCGCTTCGGAAAGAATCGTCATTTAATAAAACACGGAGATCGGCTTCTCTTTCCAAAATTCGAATATTCAATTCTTCTCTTTCTTTTTTAAGAAAGAAGTACAGCGCCTTCAGACGAAGCACTTCCGCTTGAAGAATCGCCCTTCTTTTATAACCCATTTCCGCGGAAGTAACCGTTCTTCCCAAGGCTTCCAAACTCTGATCGTAAAAGGAGATCGCTTGTCTATAGTAGTAGATCGCGTAGAAGAGTTTTCTGAGTTTGCTTACGAGTTCTCGGGCAAGATCATAAAACTCCTGTTCCCCCATTCTCGCGTTGAGCTCGGCGACGCGAACTCGTTTGCCGATCTTACCGCCGAGCAAAAACAACTGCTGGATCTGAACGACGGTTTGACCCGAACGGGTAAAATCGAAATAACGCTGTGTCGGTTCGGCGAAAATACTCTGATCGATGAATATGTTCGGGTTCGCATAGAGTCCGGCTTGTTCGATTCCGGCTTTGCGGGCGTCTATGTTAAAGCGCGAAGCAAGGAGAAGTAAGTTGTTTCTCCAGAGCTTCTCTTCCGCGGTTTTCAAATCCAAGGTTCTTTCTTTGTCGGGCGAAAACTCGGGAACCTCGCGTTGGATCGGATTCGGAGATTGGCTCGGAGATTCGGGAATGCCCAAGCCCGGATCGGATCCGGTCGAAGACGGGTTGTTTCCCTCCGACAGAATCGGAACCATCCATAAAAGAAGTAAAAACGTGAAAATCTTTCTCATAGGTTTCTCAAGAATGATTGTTTACTGGTCCAGTGTACAATTCTCCGCGTTTGCATTTATTTTTCCCTTTTTCTTTGCGTACGAATCCAATTCGTAACGAAAAAAATTATCTACATTTGAATTCCGGAAAGTATATAGTCCGGAAGAAAAAAATCAAACTGTCGGAGGCGGTAAATTCAGAAGGAGAGAAGATAATAAATAACTAAAATGGGTCTTAGGTGCGTTGAACTTTCCGGAAAAGAAACGAACTTCCGTTTTGGAAAGTTCGAAAAAACCGGAGAATACGAGATCTAAAAAGTCGTAACGTCCTCTCAGACAAACTGCAAGATCTCTAGCTTCGATACCGGATTGAATTTCGGAACGCGTTTTACGATGCGATTGATTTTGAATCTTTTTCGCAAGAGCGAAATGAATTTCTCCACCTCGAACGTCTAGAAATGCAAGATCAAAGGTTCCATCTTCCTCGCACGGCAATACGATTACCGCGGTCAGAACAAGAATCAGCAATCGATGGATCCAACGGACCTTCATTAAGCCCAAGATTCTAAAGTAAGATTATGCTTACAAACGTTTTTCGATTTTTAATATTTAAAAAGACGAATCCATCCAACTTTCGGGATTTTATAAGGCCTTCTCAAAAATCGATTACTTTGTCTTGGAAAGCCGTTTCGCGATATGATAAGCTATTTTTGAGATAAATTCTAATAAGTCGTCGTCACGGGGCTACATGCTCTACGCGCACTACCGTTCCATTTCGCATTAAAACCCTAATTTCCAAATCCGGTTTTGCGCCGGGCTTGTAACGGCTGATAGGCCTCGTATAAACAAACGCCTCGATGCTGTTGGTTCTAAATTGAATCCGATCAGGATTTCCTAAGAATTCCTTCACAAAAATTCTATTTTGTCCCTGCAATGTATCTTTGATCTCGGATCTCAATCTAAGATTCTTTTCGATTTCCGGATCCAAAACGACAGATTCAGCGATTTGAGTCCGGTTCGTTTCGATTTGAGAAGATTCCTCCGTTTTTTCAGAACCTATCAGTTGTTTGAGAACAAGTTTCTCGCACTTTTCCTTATCGCCGAATGTTTCCATACAATCGGCGTAGATCTGCTTCGCCGATCCTTTTTGGGGCGTAGTGGTACAGGAATTCAGAATTCCCGATCCGCAAACCAAAGCAAACGTAACAAAACGGAACTTCAGCGCTTCCGCCTCCGGCTCGTCTTTCTTTCGGTTCCTCCTCCGGAGCTGGTCGTAACAGTTACGGTCGCCCCGTTGGAACGAGAGCGGTTGGAAGTTCCACCCGAAAGCTCTTGAAATCCTCCGGTAACTTCTTGTCCTACTTTTTTATATTCCCGTCTCTCTTCCGGTAGTTTGGAATTTTCCGACACTTCCACACGGAAAAGAAAATTTACGACTTCGTTTTTCAGGTTCTCGATCGCGACATCGAACATTCTAAAACCTTGAAGTTTATATTCCACGAGAGGATTTCTTTCGCTATAACCTACGGTCCAGATTCCTTCTCTCAGGTGATCCATGGAGTAGAGATGTTCTTTCCAACGATGATCCAAGATATCTAAGAAAATATTTCTTTCTAGAAGTTTCCAAATATCCTTACCGATACTCTCGCCCCTACCTTCGTATTTCTGTTTCGCGGCCGCATTCACTTTTTCAAAAAGAGCAAGTTGAGGATTTTTGGTTTTTTTAAAATCTTCTTCGCTGATTTCTAAGTTCAGCTCCAAACCTTCCAGCCATTCTCTTAAAGACTCCAGATTCCAACCGGAAGGATTGTTTCCCTCGCAGTGGGCGACAATCTGGTTCTCCACCGCCTCTTCAATAAAACTCAAAATCAAAGAGGAGATATCCTCATTTTCGAGAACCTCGTTTCTCATTTTGTAAATCACGATTCGCTGGCGATTCATCACGTCGTCGTATTCGAGAAGATGTTTCCGGATATCGAAGTTATGCCCTTCCACTCTCTTTTGAGCGCGCGCGATCGCGTTACTCACCATTTTACTTTCTATCTCTTGTCCTTCCGGCATATTCGCCCATTTCATAAGTCCGGAGATTCGATCCGATCCGAAAATTCTCATAAGATCGTCTTGAAGAGATAAGTAAAAACGACTGGAACCAGGATCCCCTTGACGACCGGAACGGCCTCGAAGCTGATTATCGATCCGTCTCGCCTCGTGCCTCTCGGTTCCGAGGATATGAAGACCGCCCGCGGCCAAAACGTCTTCGTGATTTTTTTTCCAGATCTTGACGGACCCTAGAATTTCGGATGCGCGTTTTTGTTTCGCGGAAGAATTCATCTTCTGAATCAGCGACTCCGCATTGTCCAATTCCTGTTTTAAAATCGACTCCTTAAACTGTCTTACAAGATCGTCATCTTCCTTCCAGGTTTCGAGGTTCTCCTTATAAAGCTGCGCGCCCCCGAGAACGATATCGGTCCCCCTGCCCGCCATATTCGTTGCGATTGTAACCGCTCCCGGTTTTCCCGCATTGGCCACGATCTCCGCTTCCCGCTCGTGAAATTTCGCATTCAATACGCTGTGCTGAATTCCCGCGGATGAAAGCATTCTAGAAAGAACCTCCGATTTTTCAATGGAGATTGTTCCGACAAGAACCGGTTGTTTTTTGGATTGAAGTTCCCGAATTTCGGCAAGAATTGCGTCGAACTTTTCTTTTTCTGTTCTATATACGCGATCGGGGGAATCTTTTCTCCGAACCGAAACGTTAGGCGGAATTACAATCACATCTAAATTGTAGATTTTCCTAAATTCCTCCGCTTCGGTGTCGGCGGTTCCAGTCATGCCGGCAAGTTTGTCGTACATTCTAAAATAATTCTGGAACGTAATCGAAGCGAGAGTTTGGGATTCTTTTGCAATTGTAACACTTTCCTTGGCCTCGAGCGCTTGGTGAAGTCCGTCGGAATATCTCCTTCCCGCCATCAAACGTCCAGTAAATTCGTCTACTATGATAACCTCTCCGTTTTGAACGACGTAGTCCACGTCCTTCTGAAAGATTTTATGCGCTTTCAAAGCCTGGTGAACGTGATGTACGAGATCCACGTTTTCCGGAGCGTATAGATTTTCGATCCCTAGAATTTCCTCCACGTGAGAAACTCCCTTTTCGGAAAGAAGAACGTTACGCGCCTTTTCATCCACCTCGAAATCTTCGATTGCGATCAACTTGGGTATAATCTTATTGATACGAACGTATTTATCGGTGGTTTCGTCGGAAGAACCCGAAATGATCAGAGGAGTCCTCGCTTCGTCGATCAGAATCGAATCGACCTCGTCCACGATTGCGAAGAAATGGGATCTTTGAACTTTGTGATCCTTGTGGGAAACCATGTTGTCCCTTAGATAATCGAAACCGAATTCGTTGTTGGTTCCGTACGTAATATCCGCGGAATAAGCGATCTTTCTTTGCTCGTGATCCATATCGTGTTGAATCACCCCCACGGAAATCCCGAGGAAATCATAGATCGGTTTCATCCAATTCGCATCTCTCTTTGCGAGATAGTCGTTTACGGTGACTACATGAACCCCCTTGCCCGCTAGGGAATTGAGATAAACCGCGAGAGTGGAAGTCAAAGTCTTACCTTCCCCGGTTTTCATTTCGGCGATATTTCCTCTGTGGAGAGCGATTCCTCCCATCATTTGAACGTCGAAATGTCTCATTCCCATCGTTCGCAAGGAAACTTCCCTTACCGTCGCAAAGGCTTCGGGAAGAATCGAATCCAAAGATTCTCCCTGAGCGATCCTTTCGCGAAACCTTTGCGTTTGAGAAGAAAGCTGGGAATCATTCATCCGTTTCATCTCTTCTTCCAAAGAATTAATCTGTCCTACAATCGGGATGAGTTTCTTTAAGTCTCGTTCGAATTTACTTCCGAGGATCACCCGGAGAATGCTCTGAATCATATTCATTTTTCCGTATATTCTATCATTTGAATCATTTCTTTTAAGATTATCAAGTCCAAACCCAATCCGAAAGGAGTTCGCATAGAGTCCGCTCCAAATCTTAGAGACTCCCGAATTCCTCTAAGCTGAATCATTCGTTTCCGGCCGTAACGAAGTCGGGGCTTTGCGGAATGAGAACGGACCGATCTGTTGCGGAATCGGGTGTAAGATCGAGAATCGCCCCGAAAATTTTGCGCCCGACGCTCTCCATTTGAGACCTCAAAACCTCCGTTTCAGGTCCTGGAACCCAACCTCGGATAAAATCCGAATGTACCACGCGCCACACCTTGAGCATAGAAGCCGTAACTTCCATATGACACTGAATTCCGAAAATTCGATCCTGAAAGGAAAACATCTGATTGGAATACATCTCGCTCTTTAAAAGACGTTTTGCCCCTTGTGGAATCGAAAATATGTCTTCGTGAAGATGAAACGCGGGAAAGGAAGCGATTCCGTCGAACACAAGATGAGCGGGCTCCTGAACCTGAACGTCGTAAAAACCCACTTCCGGTCCTTTCTCACCCCGTCGGACTTCCCCGCCGAGCGCTTTGGAAATAATTTGTGCGCCGAGGCAAATTCCGATCACTTTACGATTAGGCATCGACGCCGCATAACGTATTAAATTTAGCCAAGGCTCGAAGAAAGGAACGAGTGCCGGATCCATAACGGACTGAGGTCCTCCGAGAAGAACGATCAAATCAAAAACCAAATGTGCGTCGGGAAACGGCCGTACCCTCGAATCGTATGCGTTGTGATAGGTGATTTTATAATTTCTTTCCTTTAAGGAATCGAGTAAAATACCGGGCCCCTCGCAATCCTTAAATCGAACGATCAAACTCCTCATGAAGATCCTGCCATCCTTTTGAAAAAAAGAATTTTTTGATCCGCGCTTAACCTTTGCAGGTTCGCCTCTTCGCTGATCGGTCCGATAAAATTGTAATAGAGTACGAAAGGTTTCGTTTTAAAAAGAAGGGTTTCAGGAGTCCCCGTAACGATAGAATCCGTTCTACTCACCCGAAACGGTTTTTTCATAAGAAGCGTCGGAACTTGGATTCCGTACTTACGAATCTCTTCCTTGACCAAAGGAATCCCCTGGGTCAACAGTTCCTCTTCCGACATCGTTTCCGCTTCATCGAAGAACAAAGTCGGATCCACCGCCATATAAAATTGAATCTTAGGATCTTTTTGCATATCCTGATAGAGATAGTTGAGAGCGGGAATTTCTTTGATACAAGGAACACAATTCGGTCCGTAAACGTTTAAGACCAACCGAGGCGCCTTGACTTCAGAAAGACGAACCAGCGTCCCGTCCAAAGTAATTCCCTGGAACTCCTGGATCCCCAGATTGGGTTGTTCCGACAACGCGCAATGAATCACCAATATGCAAAAAACAAAACAGAGAAGAATCCGATTCATCAAGTACGTATAACTTCCTGAGAAAAAAGAAGAAATAATACGGAAATGGGGTTCCGAGTTCATGGATAATACCAAAAGAAAGCCTAACAGATGGAAATTCAAGGAATAAAATCAAAGGTATCTTTCTATCGAATTATCTTTTTTCCACTCCCTTTCCCCGAAAACCGGTTCGAACGAAAGACGCTCTTCCTATTTTCTAAATAGACTTTCAAACTGAAAAACAAAGATAATTTTTTTCCATCATTTTTCCGGAGGAAGCACAATATAACTTAAATTGATCTTTGTCTTTTCCCCTCCTTCAAAAAAAGAGGAACTGAACTTGAACTCCACTTCCGCGGGAAAGATCATATTTGTATAAGGATAAGAACCGAGACGGTTTTCTTTTTTCAATTTGTCCTTAATGATAGAACCTAAATATTGAAACGAACCGATCCAGTCTTCCCCCATTTCAAACCCTTCCATCCTTTCCACGGTTCCGGAAAAATTCATGGTCGCATAGTAAGAATCCTGAATCGCCCTGGACTCGGAAGGAGTCAGCTTTCGATTGAACCGAATGAGAAAACCAGGAGTTTCTCTCGCATGAAAGTAAAGGTAGTTCGCAAACCTTTCCCAAGTATCCGGCTTTTTAATATGAGGAACTTCCACCTTATAGTGATGATCCTTTTCCACAGGCTCAAGGCACTCCCCGGCACGATTGAAATGATCGCAGAGGGTGACGGACGCTATTTCCAACTGTGCGGGAGCGCAGGTCCCCGAAAAAAGCGACAGGTAAAATACGAATGCAAAAGAAAGAATATTAGATTTTACTGATATTTTGAACATAAGACTCTCTCAAACTCGTAAAAAAATAGACCGCTTCCGGCGTTTTGAAAAAGGAAGGCGCCGTTTCAAGATAGACCATTTTTTGTTTTTGATAGTTGTAAACCGTTTCGGCATATACTCCGTTGAATAGATAAATCCTATGAAAATCGTCTTGAATACTCGAGATCACAACGGAATGGTTGCAAAGATACCCCGGGAAAATACGAACGCCCCTATCTTTTTCAATTGCGGCGTTTTGAATCGAAAGACATTCTTTTTGAATCGAAGGAAGTTCTTCCCTATGAATTCTTCTTTTGAAGGAAAGAATTTTAGTATGCCTTCCGGAAGACTGATTCCAAAGTTCCTCGTCCGCATCCTTCCAAGCAGGCATCGGGTTACTTTCATACAAAGTTGCGGAAAATTTTTTCTCGGTCTTTGTTTTGATGGAATAGAACATTTCCGCATCCTCGTAAACGACCACGATAAAAAAAGAAGCTCCGGGTGGTTTGGCCAATTTTCCCTTGGCAGGCGTATTCTTCTTTGAGGAATTCATCGATTCAAATCAGCTTCCAGAATTCGTTTTCGAATCGAAATAATCCAGAATTATTTTATTCAACCACCTTCCATCCGGAATTTCCGGGGTTGGATCCGTCAAAAATCCCACATGCCCGCCTTTGGGACTGAGAATGGTTTGGATTTGAGGAAGTTTATCCCAACGAATCGTTTCCCAATCGAATGGAGGAACGACAGGATCGTCTTCGGAATGAATTATGATTCCCGGATGACGGATGTTAGGAATGTATCGAATACTCGAGCAGTCTTGATAATACTCGGTCGCACCCTTGTATCCGAAAAACGGAGCGGTAACCTGATCGTCAAATTCGAAGAATGTTTTTACTCGAAACGCGTTTCTTTCCAGTTCGGGTGGAAGTTGAATGACTTTGTTTTTGATCTTTTTGCGAAACCCCGACACAAACCGATCCCTATAAAATCTTGCCTCTTTCGAATCAATAAAATCACAACCTTTGAAAAGATCCAAAGGAGGATTTGTGGAAGAAAAGACTTCCACTTTGTGATTTCTTTTTTCTCCGAGATACTTTAAAACGAGACTGGCCGAAAGGGAAAAGCCGGAAAGAAAAATCCTATGAGATAAATTCTTCCAAACGAAATCGATGACGTCCTGAAGGTCTTTCGTTTGACCGATGTTATACGTTCCCTTGGAAAACCCCTGCCCTCTCCCACAGTTTCTGAGATTCATTCGAACACACCCGTAACCTCTGAGCAAGGCGCTCTGTGCGAGGCTCACCAGATACGCACTGTCGGAAGTCCCCTCCATTCCGTGAATCATCACGAGATAGATTCCGTTCCAAACCGGACCCGAAGAAGAATAATGAGCGATCGGAGGATTGTGTTCGAGCCAAAGAGCATCTCCCGATCCGTCCGAAAGTTGTAAGAGGATATCCTCAAAATAAAACTTACTTCTGAGGCGGTTTTTTGGAGGAAAGAAAGTACTGTAAACGGTCTGAAGGTGTCCGTTTTTAAAAAATCGTTTCGGTTTGAAGGATTGGGAACTCATAAAAGACGCCTAATGTTCCGATTAGAGCCCCTGAAAAAATTCGTCCCAATCTTCCATCTGCTCTTTGTTGATACGAGAGTTTTTTTTCGCGAACTTATGAAGTCTTCTTAAAAAATCAGCTCCTCGTTTTACGATAGCCGGATCGTTCGGATGCATATCGGAAAGATAAAAATTTACGAACTCGTCGAGTTCGAAAGAACCTATGTCCTTCAAAAGAACTTTTTCCTGAGTCTCCTCCTCTCCTTCTAAGAATAAAAGGGAAGAGAATTCCAAAAAGAGTTCGCTTAAGTTTTGATCCTCTTCCGGATTTCTGCCTTTCTGATGCGGAGAAGCTAAAAATTCTTTTAAGAATTCCTCTAAGGATAACGTCTTAGACAAGGGAAAAAATTCCGATTAATTAAAATCGATTTTTGTAGCGAGTTTGTCTACGATTCCGTATCGGATCGCCTCTTCCGCGTCCATGTAGTAATCCCGATCCGTGTCTTCTTCCAATTTGGAAACCGGATGCCCACAAGCGTCCGCAAGAATCTGATTTAACTTCGCTTTTGTCTTGAGAATTTCTTCCGCGTGGATTTTTAAATCGGTAGCAGGGGCTACGATTTGTCCCCCGATACTCGGTTGGTGAATCATTACTTTTCCGTTCGGCCAAATGGAACGTTCCCCCTTTGTTCCCGCCGCAAGAAGGACCGAACCCATAGAAGCCGCCATTCCCATACAAACGGTATGAACGGGAGAAGAAATCATTTTGATCGTATCGAATACGGTCATTCCGGAAGTCACGACACCGCCGGGACTATTGATATAAAATGTGATCGTTTTTCCCGGATCTTTCATTTCCAGGTAGAGAAGCTTTCCGACCAAGTCTTTGGATGATTCGTCGGTTACCGGACCCCAAAGAAAAATCTTTCTGTGGTCGAGGAAATTTTTGGAAATTTTACTTCCTATGAGTTCTTCGAATACTTCCGTGACTTTTTCTATTTCTGGCATTCCTGAACCTTTCCTTTACTAGTTGGTAAAGTCCAGTTTCTTCTTCCTCATTTTTATGAAAACTCCAATACAAGTAAAACTAGAGAAGATTGCGTAGAAAATCCGAATAAAATGGATGGGCGGAACCGGAAATTGTTTTCCCGGACGAAACGCATTCAATCTGGAAGCCAGAACGGGTTTCAGTTCGTTGTTATCCGACGTTTCCCGAAATTTCACGATATGAGCGTTTTCACTCAAAAGATAAAATCTTCTGGCTTCTCTTTCAAGAGCCGCTTGATCGTTTTTTAAAATCTTCTGCTTTTCTTCCAATTGTCGATTTTCGTAGGTAAGCCTTTCCACATCCAACTGTAGAGAGGCAAGAGATTCCTCAAGTTGAGACCTTACGACGATTCCAGATTCACCCAGAACGATGAAATAGAAAAGTCCGCCAAGAAAGCAAGAAAACCAAAAGACTTTTGTCGGAAGAGTAGTCATCATTGATCCCGTCTCCTAAATTTCTTTTCCCTTTTCCCGAAATCGATTCATCACACAAGAACTCGAACCGAGTTCTTCGTTTTTATGTTCCGCGATCTTAGGACTTTTCAGTCCAAATGATCGAGAAGTTTGAAAACGAGGTATTTGAAAATATCGCATCGTTTTTATCGGAAACCATTCTTATAGATTATAAAAAGTTTCCCTACCTTTGTAAACCGCAGATTTTCCGAGTTCTTCTTCGATTCTCAGAAGTTCGTTGTATTTCGCGATTCGATCCGTTCTGGAAAGAGAACCTGTCTTGATCTGTCCCGCGTTAGTCGCAACCGCGATGTGAGAAATCGTAACGTCTTCCGTTTCCCCGCTTCTATGGCTCACAACGTTCGTGTATTTCGCCTTTTTCGCCATTTCAATCGACGCAAGAGTCTCAGAAAGGGAACCGATCTGATTTACTTTGATCAGAATCGAATTCCCGACTCCGGAAGCGATTCCCTTGGAGAGTTTCTCGATGTTCGTCACAAAAAGATCGTCTCCCACGAGCTGGATTTTCTTTCCCAACTTATCGGAAAGAAGTTTCCAACCGTCCCAGTCGTTTTCATCCAAGCCGTCTTCGATCGTAATGATCGGATATTTGGAAACCAAGTTCGCATAATAATCCACAAGTTCGGCGCTGGAGAATTCCTTATTATTTTCGGCACCGAGTACGTATTTCTTTTTGCTTTTGTCGTAAAACTCGGAAGAAGCCGCATCCAAACCCAATAAAACGTCTTTTTCCGGTTTATATCCTGCCTTTTCGATCGCCTGGAGAATGACTTCGATCGCTTCCACGTTGCTAGTCAAGTCAGGAGCAAAGCCGCCTTCGTCACCGACCGCGGTGTTCAATTTCTTACCTTTAAGGACCGACTTTAAAGAGTGGAATACTTCGGCCCCCATTCTAAGTCCTTCGCGAAAACTTTTGGCTCCCACAGGGAGAATCATAAATTCCTGAAAATCCACATTGTTGTCCGCGTGTGCCCCTCCGTTGATGATGTTCATCATAGGAACCGGAAGTTCACGGGCAAAGTTTCCGCCGATATAACGATATAAGGGAAGTTTAGAATGCGCAGCGGCGGCTTTCGCTACCGCAAGAG